>CAZJYF010000113.1:0-9785 GCA_964549665.1 uncultured Saprospiraceae bacterium | reverse complement strand
GCAGGAAAAGCATGTTCGCCACCACGAAAGAACTATTGTCCCTCATTCCGGTCGTAAAAATCCGGAATTATTTTTTTAAAAACCGCGGCAATTTGCAATTTGAAGATGTCTCCGAAAAGTGGGGTATCCACCTCAATTCCTTTTCCAACGGCGCTGCTTTTGGCGATTTGGACAACGACGGTGACCTCGATTATGTCGTCAACAACACCGATGACGAGGCTTTTCTCTTTGAAAACAGAGCCCGCCAGCAATTCCCCGAAAATAACTACCTGCGAATCCGGCTGAAAGGGAGTTCCAAAAACCTCAACGGGCTGGACGCGAAAATTAGCCTGAAATACAATGGCGTGTTGGATTACTACGAAAATTCCCCCTATCGGGGATACATTTCAACCGTGGAACCAAGTATTCATTTTGGCTTGGGGAAGGTGGAAATGGTAGATACTGTGATGGTGCAGTGGCCCGATGGCAGGAGTCAGATTTTAACTCAGGTACCTGTCAATCAGGTACTTGAAGTGGATTATGAAAATTCCGTTGCTCCTTTTGAGAATGCTAATTCACGGCTGGCGGGAGAATCCAAAATGCTGTTCCGTGAAGCCACCGATGATTTGAATCTTCATTTCAACCATGCAGACCCAAAATTTTCGGACTTCCGCATTCAGGTTTTGTTGCCGCATAGCTTCTCTCAGGAAGGACCGGGCTTGACCGTCGGCGACGTTAATGGGGATGGCTTGGAGGATTTTTTTGTGGGAAATGTGAAGGGAAGCAGCGGCGTATTTTTTCTTCAAAATGAAAACGGAACCTTCGATTCGCTTTCCCTGAGTGATCCAACCGATGCGGAAGATTTGGGGGTATTGCTTTTTGATGCTGACCAAGACGGCGACCTCGACTTGTACTTAGTCAGTGGCAGCAGCGAATTTTTGCCCCATTCCGAAAACTACAAAGACCGACTTTTTATAAACGACGGCTCCGGCAATTTTGAATACGCCGCCGCCGCTTTGCCAGACATTAAAATTGCCGGATCGACGGTCGATGCCGCTGATTTTGACAAAGATGGGGATTTGGACTTATTCGTTGGGGGGAGGCTGATTCCCCAAAATTATCCGTTGCCGGAAAGGAGTGTGTTGTTGCAAAACGACGGCGGAAAATTCACCGATGTCACTAGAAACCTTTGCCCCGAATTGAAGAAAGGAGGCTTGGTTACCGACGCGCTTTGGACGGATTTCGACGGCGACGGCTGGGTAGATTTGATGGTCGTCGGGGAGTGGATGCCGGTTCAACTTTTTAAAAATGAAAACGGAAAGTTCGTAAATGTAACCGAATCGGTTGGTTTGAAAAATACGGAGGGCTGGTGGAACAGCATCCTCGCGGGAGATTTTGACAAAGACGGCGACCTGGATTATGTGTTGGGTAATCAGGGGCTAAACAACAAATACCATGCTTCCGCAGAACATCCCGTTCGCATTTTTGCCAAAGACTTTGACGACAACGGCAGCGTGGACAACTTTATCTTCGCTTTTCGGGAAGGCGATTATTACCCCGTTCATTTGAGAAACGACGTTGTGAAACAATTGAATTACATTGGAAAGAAATTTCCCAAATACACAGATTATAGCGCTGCAAAAATGCCGGATTTGTTTTCAAAAGAAGAACTGGCAGATGCCTGGAAAGGGGTGGCGCGCCTTTTTAAAAGCGTTTATCTGGAAAATTCGGGCGATGGAAAATTCCTTGTAAAGCCCTTGCCAATCGAGGCGCAGTTTGCCCCGGTTTTCGGGATGTTGTCGGATGATTACAATGGCGATGGCAATTTGGATATTCTGATGGTGGGCAATGACTATGGCACGGAAGTTTTTACGGGACGACACGATGCCTTCACGGGTTTGTTGTTGGAAGGAGACGGCCGTGGAAATTTTACCCCTGCCACCCTAAGTCGAAGCGATTTCTATGTAGATGGTGACGCCAAGTCTTTGGTGCAACTATTTGACAATCAAGGTAATAAAATAGTAGTCGCCGCCCAAAATCGCGCTTCGTTAAAAGCCTTCCGCGTGGAAGAAAAATTGGAAAACAGAAAACTAATTCAAGCCGGGCCTTTGGATTTCCAAGCATTGATTTTTTACAAAAACGGGGCAAATTCAATGAATGAATTGCACTACGGTACTTCCTACCTCTCTGCCAGCAGCCGCAATTTCGTCATCGACACCAGCAAAGTTGAAAAGGTCATTTTGAAGAAATTCTCCGGCGAAGAACGAACCATCAAGGTCTCGGATGCGAACTGAATTGAGTGTGTAACGAATTTTAGGAACACATAAAAATGTGATAAGGCAGATGAAGAATAAATGACACATGATAGTACACTGATTGAACGGATGGAACAGATTTTTGAAAAACCATTTTTTAAAATCTGTTCAAATCCGTCTTATCCGTTCAATCCGCGTCCTATCCTATCAGTTTGAGGTTTAAAAAATATTTATTCCCTGGTTTTGTTTCCCACTCAACTGAATTCACTTTATTTTTCGCAGATCAATTAAGTCGAACAAGTTCGTCCTTGGCCCGTTTGTCTGCAATTCGGGTCTTGTAATGATGCCATTTTTCATCCAAAGCAACCCGGAAAATATCATCCAAATGCGTAAGCACGCCCACCTTATACAATCCGAGCAATCGCGTTTTGATGGAAGTGCTTAGGGACCGCATCGCCATGCCGATACAAGGGGCATGATATTCGATATGATGCCACCACCCCGCCGGCATGAAAATGGTATCGCCTGCTTCGATAAAACAATCGTAACCTTGCACTTTTTTCAAGCCTGGGTAGCGCTCATAATCGGGATTGTTCACATCTATCGAAGTGTGAACCCCAAAAGGATAGCGGTACAGCAGAGTGGAAAATTTAGGGTCGAACAACACAATTCGTTTTTTCCCAACCACCTCGGTGAGGAACACATTGCTCATGTCCATGTCCTGATGAATGCGGGTCACCGCCCCCACTCCACCAAAAAAGACCAGTGGCAAAAAACGGATTACGTGGTCGGTAATTTTTGGAAAGTTGAAGTCCTTTCTGAGTTCTTTTTTGTGCTTGAAAATATTGAACAAAAATAACCGCTTGGTGGTAGGTCCACTTTGTACCAAATCCAGGTAATCGCCGAAATTCATAAAATCTTCCGCTTTTTTGTAAGAGCGGTCGTCTTTCCGTTCTTTCCCTTCGACGTCAAAAACACCCACTTGAATGTCACCCAATTCTTCTTTAAAGAAATCGAATGTCCACTTGGAATAGAGAGGGGCATCTTTGCCGTAGAAATGCTTGATGATGACCGGTTTTTGGGGCTTCATGTAGTTTTCCTGAAATTCTTTGCGGGTGATACCTTCCACCCGGTCAACTGTTTTTGAAAGGTCTAGTGGCATAGCATTTGTTTTGTCGAAAAATTAATAATAGACTCCTAATTCTATTTTAAAGTTAAGGTTTAAGACTAAGACCAAAGACGACTTTGGCATCTCAAAACAATTGGAAATTTTGCAAGAAGCAAGCATAGATAAAGAATTTTAGGTCTTGCCATCAAAATCTCATCTATCGCAAAATTCCTGAGCCATATATTTTTATCGGTTGGTTTACGAATAGTGATGGTTTCCCAACACCATAATTTAAACACATTGATCGGCCTTCTTTTTTCGGTGTTTTTTCAAGAATTTCGCCGCTTTGATTTTTGTGGCTTTCCAAGAATTATCCGAATTCAATTCCACAAAATCAAACACTTCATTCTTATTCTCCACTTGGTTAAATATTTTATCCAGTGTAACAATCACATGTCCAATAAGGATGTTTTTACATACTTCAGTCTTGTATTTGATGTGCGATACTTTCAAAAGTTGTCTTGTAATGTTCTCTGTAAGATAGGGTTTTGCTTTAGCTATTATGGCAGACCCTTTGCTTACATTGGCCGCTGCAGCCATTGCTGGGTCAGAAAGGAAAGAATAGAATTTATCAAAAATTTTGTCAAATTTATTTTTACCGTCAACTTTAGAAAGATTGGAAATTAACTTTATCCCGCCAAGTTTAATTATACTATTGTCAGAGTTTAAATATTCTGCAAAAATGCCAAAATAGGGGTATAATATTTCGGGATTCTGTTCACTGATTAGAACAAGGGTATTAAAACAACCAAACCGGATTCGCACATTTTTGCTTTGAACTCCTTCCAATAAAAAGGAAACAATTTCCGGATTTTTGATTGATTTTTCAGCTATATTATCAAGGTTTCGCTCCTTTGGAATTAACCTTTTGTATATTTTTTCCTTTTCCATATCAGTTCTTTTTTTGCGATAAATGATTTGCAATGAACCCAAATCCCAAAGTTATTGGAAGTATCATAAAATAGGTAAATCCAATATCTTGAAAATAATCTGATAACGTCATTTGCATCGGACTTGGTGAAAGCATTAACATGGCATCAATGAGCCAATTTATTGCTGTAGCAATAATTCCAAAATACAATGATTCCTTTACGTAATTATTTTCAACTTTACTGAGATATTTGAATGTGAAAAATGATGTCGCCATTGATAGCACAACGGGCATAATCGATTCAAAAAATATACGATTTGTTTCATGAATTGGAAAAATCAAAAAGGCAGTTGCAAACGCAATCAGCCAAATGAAAAAACCATACAATACTGCTTTTTTAAAGGATTTCATGTTTTTATAATTGTCAATTTATAAACCCGTTTTTGCTCGTTGTAGAAAAGCCAGAGCTGTCATGACCAAAAATAGTATTATCGATAAAATTGCCCAAGATTTTCCCGCTTGTGAAGCAACACCTATCATTCCGCCTGTACCAGCAAAAAAGAACATCACATAAGATATTACCATCCATTTTGTGTGTCTAAAATCAACTTTAAAAACATAGTCGAGAAACAATTCAACAATTATAAACCCAATCATTAACCCCAATTGAATGTAATACAATGTGGGTCTTTCAAAGTTTGTTGATGTATAAATTAGATAACCAATTGGGATAGCAGTCAGCATAAAAGCCATTCCAGACCAATATTCTGCTTCAGGTCGATTTAATAGTCTAAAAATAAATATCAAACTGCTTGATAGCAGAATAATAATTGCTAAGTAAGCACCAAATAAATTCAATTTATTGATGTCCATATTTCGAGTTTAATGGCAGCTAAGTTAAATCTTAAAGTAGAACAAATTGATTTTTTATTTAAGAATTCAAAACCATTTGGTTTTCTACCATAGCCCCATAATGGACCCTCAATTTGCATTTAAACCTATTCTTTAAAGAATTTTTGATGCCCCACCTGATTTTCCATCGTCAAAGTTACATTGTATAAACCAGCCGGAAAACGACCATCCATATCAAATTCAAAGGTGTTCACACCCTCAGAGAATTGAGCTGTTTTTTCCTGAACCACATGACCAAGAATGTCGGAAATTTGGAGAATGCCTTTGCCCGGTTGGATCGCGGCGGCTTTAACAAAGAGGTTGTTCGAAACTGGGTTGGGATAAACCGTCAGTTCAAAGGGAATGTGTTCAATGTGGGCCACCGCCGAGGGGAGTTCCATAAGAAAGACATTATCCTGAATATTGGTAACATTGGTATTTCTCAAGATGACATCTTTAAAATGGGTATTTTTGATTGCATCGATTTCTTCCTGAGAAAGCCCGGCATCATTTTCATAATAAAAGCGGTCGCCGTTCCGCAAAGCTGTAAATTGGCGTTTCATAATGGTCATCATGGTTTCACCAAAAAGGGTGTTGGCCATGTGGTCTTCGGCTAAAAAGCCTACCCAGGGGTCAATATTATTGATATCGCCATAAACGCTTTCCAAAATTTGGTTAAACCAGGGGTTTGATGTCAGTGTCATGAAGCTTTCCACCGGTGGCAATCCAAAATCGGTTCGTGCGGTATTGTAATCCGGCAGGCCTCTTTCGCGCCCCCTGTTGATATTAATAGCGGCGAGGTCCAATCCGCCGGCACCGGGAGGTCCAAAAAGAAAGTTCCGCAAATCATCCACCATTTTACAATCGAGGTTTTGCTCCATCTGAGCAGTCATTCCTTTCAACAAGGGGTCAAGCCCTCCGCTTTCGACAATCACGGTGGGGTTGAAAAAGGCATCCCGCAGCAGAATATTTCCCTGGGGGATAATATTTCCGTCGTTGTCCATTCGGACAATGGAACTATTGATTACCGAATGCCCATAGCGGTAGGCCGCCGCAGAAAAGACATTCATGATGCCCGGATTGACGGAGGGGTCGTAGCCTGCGTATGGTTCAAGTTCAACCCCCATCGTGGGCAGCCATTCATTGTAGGCAATGGATTGAATCAATCCACCCACGATTTTCCGGGCGTGTTGATAGAGTTGTTCGTCGGTCCAGCTGGGATTTTGGGCAGCCAATTGGTCGCACAGCCGGTTGTGTTCTCTCGTGAAAAGCGTATGAAAGGAAGTCAGAAGGGGGTTTTCATTGGCCCGAACATCACCGGAAACAAACCATTTGGTGACAAAAGGGAATGGCATCGCCATTTCAGGTGCAGTGGGGTCGACGGCAGCCTCATATTCGCCGGTAGTTGTATTGTAAGGCAAAAAATTGCCGGATGACATTCTCAGTTTGCCACTTTCGAAGGTCCGCAACCAATTTGCCCTGGTTTCATTGGATCCGTAAATGCCGGAAGCATCGATGAAAGAAGTAATTCCAGTTGGGAATGCCCGAGGGTTGGCAGGGCTGGTTCCAGAGGCAGGGTCATAGGCTGAACGGTGCATTCCAATAACTACCGCGCCCGTATTGGTGGGGTCGAAAAAGGGATCGCCAGCGGGAACGGCAATGTCAACAGGTTCATTTGGGTCATCCGCCACGAGGGTAATATTGTGGTCGATAAACTGCCCCCACACCCAGGCATAATCGCTCAGTTCCTGGTCATCGGGTAACAACCCGACTTGGCTGAAAACAGCGTTGCTGATGATTCGTGGATTGGGGCGAGCAATTCCGCCTGGTTCTGAAACTCCATCGGCGAAACCGTTGGTGACTATCTGTAATTGGTTCGTTCCAACGGCGCCCCAATCGGGGTGTTGCATATTATTTCCGTATCCGTCAAAGGAGCGGTTTTCCTGCCCAGAAGCGTTCAGGCAAAGAATTGACAACCCGATAATGAAAAGGAATTTTGACTTGAAAAGTAAATTTTTGTGCATGAGAAAATAATTTAATGATCAATAATAGGCTGGGTTTGGACTTTTATCTGTTGATAATTTTGGGTTTGATACTTCATGTTTGGAAGGTGGCAAAACCAATTGCTGCCAGCATTTCGAACTTTATTTGTCAGGCATTTTAAGTTAGTATATCCGAATTTATCACAAAATCAGGGATCACAGATTGTGAAATAAGACTAAAACTCTACCTGAAAATTTGTTGGGTTTTATTTAGTGTAAATAGCCAAGTATGTGAATAGGCAAAGGAACGAAGGAAGGAAGGGAAAAACAATGCTTTACGGCATGTGGAAATTATGTTTAGCAACAACTATAGCCTGCTTGCCGAGATTTGGTCTAACTGACAGAAATGCTAATATCTCGCAAGGCTTTGAAGTTTACTATTTTAATTTTTCGTTGGTGGGTTTCAATTAAGTTTTCCTTCGCCAAAGCGGAAAGCATTCGGATGGCATTGGCGGTGGTCATGTTGGCAAGCGCTGCAAAATCAGCTCTTTTCAGTTCCACATTTAAGGTAACGTGATCAGGCATGGTGCCAAATACATCGTAAACTAAAAGTAAGGCATCCACTATTCGGGCGCGCATATGTTTTTGGGTCAGGCTAATTTGGCGATTTCTAATTTCATCTAATTCATTCGCAAAAAGGCCAATAATTTTGAAAGCCAGGTAGTTGTTGTTTTTTATAATTTTATAAAAATCATTTTTATCGACGAAGCAAACGATGGAATCTTCCAGGGCAATGGCTGAAGTTTCGTACTTTTTTTCACCCATCAAAGCCTGGAACCCAATAAAGTCAACCGGCTTTTTTAAGGCAACAATTTGCTCCATACCGGCGAATCCCGTCTTGACGATTTTCACCTTTCCCACCTTTAAGCAAAGCAACCCCTGGGGTTTGGTTGCTTCTTTATAAATTATTTCCCCAGCAGCATACGAAACTTCGTACCTGTTCTTCTCCAATAAAGCCAATTCAACCTCGCTTAAATCTTTGAGGAGAGAATACCTTTTTTGGAGGCAATCCAAGCATGTGCTTTTACCTGCTTCGGATAAGGTGCTGCAATAAGAAAAATCGGACATAAAATGCTTTCCTTGTTTGGGTGAAAAAATTATGAAAGCTTATGCTTACCTCAACAACCCATTTCCATCGAATCCAATTCTGCGGTTTTAAGCCATTTTTGGGCTTGCGCAAAGGCAATATTGTCTTCCCTAAAAATGTGCAATCTCAAAAGTTCGATGAGGACCTTGCCCTGTTCCAGTGCTGCATCAAGCATTACCAGCCGCGAATTGGCATCCGGCAGGCGCGTGGCCATTCCGAAAAAGTTGAAAACTACAGCTGCGAGTTGTAATGTTTTGAGGTGGTCGTCTTCCAACATATCCACGGCCGTAACGGGAACCGATCCATGGCCGTGTTCTCCTTTTTCAATCAGCCTCCGGTGGAGTAAAGGGAATAAAGTTTTCTCTTCCTTTTGTTGATGTTTGGCAATGTCCTGGTCGAAGAAGCGAAAGAAGGCGGTGAGTTTTTCATTCACTGCAGCATTGATGCCATTTTGCTGAATGTCGAGCAAGGTTTCTTCGAAAGCTTCCAGTTCTTTAATGGCGCTCTTATGTTCGTCGGCGAGTTTTTGAAGAAAGGGGTGCATTTCCTCGTAAGATACGGCTTCCACATTGGGAGGTGCATAAGCATCAGGCGGATCCATTGGCGAAAATTCTTCCTGCTGGGTTTGCTTATCGACCCTCCTTTTTAGAGGGTCTTCCTTGTTGATAACTTTTAATTCTATCATGTTTCTTTTGTTACAATTCCCGATTTATAAATTTTTAGAAATTCAACTCTCTTCTCCATAAATATCGTCGATCCACGACAGCAAAGCCATCATGGAAGGAAAACCAATCGTTGGTAAAGCCAGTAAAGCCACATGCTGCAATTCTTCTTTTGAGACGCCTTCTTTAGAGGCTTTCCTGATGTGTGAATGAAAAGCGCCTTCGAGCATCGCACCGCCCGAAATGGCAACTTTTATCAACGCGCGGGTTTTACTGTCCAATGGTCCAGCCTGATGAACGGCGGTCCCCAATGACTCATAAGCTTTCGCAATCTCCGGGTATTTATCAAAAAACCGCAGGTACCTTCCTGGAACTTTATCTTTTGGTGATTTCATATTTATTCTTTTAACTTGAATTATCAATTCCGTTCAATGACCATTATAACAAACTAATTATCCAAGGGGTCATGACCCCTTGGATAACCTAAAATAACGAAATATTTTAAAATAAACGTTGATGAATTCGATAAATATTTTTTATTTAAGGATTCTTCACCTCAGCCTTCGGGCCTTGATAATACCACCAGTTAAGGACTAGACAAACGAAGTAGTAAATGGCAAAACCGTAGAGTGCATATTCCGGGGTTCCAGCTGCAATTTGCTGTCCGAATACTTTAGGAATAATAAAAGCGCCGTAGGCAGCGATGGCGGAAGTCCATCCAAGTACCGGGCCAGCTTGTTCTTTGCTGAAAATATTTGGAATACTCCTAAATGTCGAACCATTCCAGATTCCGGTGGTCAGGAACAATATCATAAAGCCGCCAAGAAATG
>CAZJYF010000112.1:0-9791 GCA_964549665.1 uncultured Saprospiraceae bacterium | reverse complement strand
AAACATGCAGGTCGCCGTTTACAGCAAATTTTTAAAGGAATCAGATATTCCACACACCCGGATACTTTTTGAGGTTCTTCACGAAGAAGGCATCGCCGCGTATGTCCACGCGCCTTATTTCGAAGCCTTGAAAAAGCAAATGGAATTCAAACATCCCGTGGGCGTATTCGAGGGCTATTTGGATTTTAAAATGCGCAAATTTGATTTTATAATCACGATGGGGGGCGACGGAACCATCTTGGGAGCGACCACTTTGGTGAGGGACAGCGAAGTGCCAATCATGGGCATAAATTTGGGGCGATTGGGATTTTTGGCCAGCATTGAAAAAGGCCGCCTTCGAGAAGCGGTCAAATTTTTGGTCACCGGTCAATACTTTATCGAAGACCGCCGGGTTCTGTACCTCGAATCGAATAAACCTCTTTTTGGAGAGGTTCGCTTTGCGCTAAATGATTTCACTTTACTCAAACGCGATACCTCCTCCATGATTACCATTCATGCCTTCATAAATGGAGCGTATATGAATACCTATTGGGCTGATGGCGTAATTGTGGCTACACCAACGGGGTCCACCGGCTATTCGTTGAGTTGTGGCGGCCCGATTATTTTCCCCAATTCGGGGAACTTCGTCATCACCCCGGTCGCCCCGCACAACCTGAATGTTCGCCCCATCGTCATTTCCGATGATTCAGTTGTTTCCTTCGAAGTGGAGGGCCGGGCGGATAACTTTCTTTGCACCCTGGATTCGCGCTTCGAAACGGTCAACTCAACCCACCAACTCGCCGTTCGGAAAGGCGACTTTACTATTAAATTAGTCCAACTACTGGATATAGGATTTTTGGAAACCATCCGCAACAAATTGACCTGGGGCAGTGATTCCAGAAATCATTGATTCAAGCCTCCACTCCTAAACGTTTCCACTCTATCTTAAAAAAGGAGATATTTTCGAATGGGAGAATCGCTGTATATTTGCGCGATTAAAATTATGGGAAAATGATCAACATACTCCTTCTCGGAAGCGGTGGCAGAGAACATGCCTTTGCCTGGAAAATAAAGCAAAGCCCCCGCTGCAACCGGCTTTTTATTGCCCCCGGCAACGCCGGAACTTCATCCTGCGGCGACAATGTAGAAATTGAACCGACAGATTTTGAGTCAATTAAAAAATTTGTTTTAACCAACCATATCAAAATGGTGGTGGTAGGCCCTGAAATGCCCTTGGTGGCGGGCATCTACGATTTTTTCAAAAAACAGCAATCCCTATCAAGTGTGACCCTCGTGGGTCCGTCCAAAGAGGCTGCCCAATTGGAAGGGAGCAAAGCTTTCGCAAAAAAATTTATGCGGGAATTTAGCATTCCAACCGCCGCCTACGAAGAATTTACGGCCGAAAACCTGGAGGAAGGACTCCATTTCATTTCTAACCAAAAGCCGCCAATCGTATTGAAAGCAGATGGGTTGGCTGCAGGAAAAGGAGTGTTGATATGCCAAAGTGCCGAAGAAGCGCAGGCAGAATTCAAAGCGATGCTAGGCGGAAAATTTGGAGTGGCGGGTACTCGGGTGGTCATCGAAGAATTTCTCAGTGGAATCGAATTTTCGGTCTTTGTTTTGACGGATGGGGAGGTTTATAAAACCCTGCCAATCGCTAAGGATTACAAGCGCATCGGCGTCGGCGATACGGGGCTGAACACAGGAGGAATGGGCGCCGTGTCGCCGGTTCCCTTTGTAGATGCAACCTTGATGAAAAAAGTGGAGGAGCGCATTATTCAACCTACTGTAAATGGGCTGAAAGCGAGAGGAATGGTTTATCAGGGTTTCATTTTTTTTGGACTTATCAGGGTGGGAAATGACCCTTTCGTCATCGAATACAACTGCCGGATGGGCGACCCGGAGGCGGAGGTGGTCTTACCCCGTTTGAAGACTGACCTGGTGGATCTTTTTATGAATTTGGGGAAAGGAGAACTGAAAAAGATACCAATTGAGCAAGATTCGCGTGCAACAACGACGGTCATGTTGGTGTCGGGCGGCTATCCCGGTCCATACGAAAAAGGGAAAGTCATCCGCGGATTGGAAGCGGCGCGGTACAGCCTGGTTTTTCATGCAGGGACTCAATCAAAAAGAGGGACCGTGGAAACAAACGGGGGCCGGGTCCTCGCAATCACTTCCTTTGGCAGCGATTTCAGGGAAGCCCTCGCCCTTTCCAAAAAAAATGCAGAACTGATTGATTTTGAAGGAAAATATTATCGCGAGGATATTGGATTTGATTTGTGAATTTAACATATGGCAATTCCCATTTCAGAAATACCAAAAATTTTAGATGCTCAATCCTTTTCATTTTGTCATCCAAATGACCGGATAGAGCACTGCCTCCTCGACAGCCGCCAAATCATCTTTCCAAAAACCACCCTCTTTTTTGCCATCAAAGGCCAGCGGCACGACGGGCACCGGTTTTTACCCGAACTGCTCGAAAAAGGCATCCGCAATTTTGTCGTTTCCGAAAAAGTAGGTGCCGGGGAATTTCCCAACGCCAATTTTATTTTTGTCCCAAATACGCTCCACGCGCTTCAACAACTGGCAACGAACCATCGCCACCAATTTACTTTGCAAACGATTGGAATTACGGGTAGCAACGGCAAGACTATCGTCAAGGAATGGCTTTTTCAATTGTTGCAGGAAGACCACCAAGTCGTCAGAAGCCCAAAAAGCTACAACTCGCAAATCGGCGTCCCCCTCTCCGTTTGGCAAATTCAGCCGCATCACGATTTGGGCATCTTTGAAGCGGGTATTTCCGAAATGGGAGAAATGGAAAAACTGGCACCAATCATCGACTGTGGCATTGGAATTTTTACAAATATCGGCCCAGCGCATAGCGCTGGTTTTCCAACCGTTGAAGAAAAAATCAGACAAAAATTTAAGTTGTTTGAAGGCGCAAAAGCCATCCTCTTTTGCAAAGACGATTCGAGGGTAAACCAAGCGATGCAGGAATTAAAAGAACCGGCATTTTTTACCTGGTCCAAAGCTGGTAAGAGGGCAGATTTAGAAGTGTTGAAAATATTTCCCACGGAGAAATCCGAAAAAACCATGATGCAAAAAGGGGATGCCAAAGTTCCAACTCCCGGCACTTCCATTCAGGCAATTTTCAAAAAAAAATCCATTTCCATCCGCATACCGTTCACCGATTCCGCTTCAGTCGAGAATGCCATCCACTGTTGGGCATTGCTGCTTTTTTTGGGCTATGAAAACGAAGTCATTGAAAACCGGATTGCAAAACTGGAACCCATCGCCATGCGGTTAGAATTGAAAGAAGGCATCCACAACTGCTTGATTATCAATGACAGTTACAACTCCGACCTGACTTCCTTGACGATTGCTTTGAATTTTTTGGAACAACAAAGCAAGAACCCCAAACGAACCATCATTCTCTCTGATATTCTGCAAAGCGGACAACGCAGGGAACAGCTTTACCAAAGGGTTGCTCGATTGTTGCTGGAAAAAGGGGTCGAGCGGGTAATTGGAATCGGAGAGGACGTGGCGGTTTTGGGAAAAATTTTAAAAAGTAAGCCCGATTGGAAATCAGCCGGACAATCACGTTTTTTCAAAACAACCGCCGAATTTTTGCAACAAATTGAAAACCTCGAATTTAGGGAGGAGACCATTTTGCTGAAGGGCGCCCGGAAATTCGAATTTGAGCGTATTGCCAACCGCCTTTCCAAAAAAGTGCATCAGACGACTTTGGAGGTCAATTTGAGTGCCTTGATTCATAACCTCAGCCTATATCATAGCTTTCTAAAACCCGGCACTAAAATGATGGCCATGGTGAAAGCGGCAGCTTATGGCAGTGGCAGCATCGAGGTGGCAAAATTGCTGGAGTTTCAAAAAGTGGATTATCTCGGCGTCGCCTATGCCGACGAGGGTGTCGAATTGCGCCATGCCGGCATCCGCCTTCCCATCGTCGTCCTGAACCCGGAGGAAGCAATTTTCGATACTCTGATTCGATATAATTTGGAAGCAGAAATATACAGCCTCGCTCTTCTGAGGCAGTTCCTAGAATTTTTGGAGGTGGAAAAAGTCAAAGCATCCATTCACTTGAAATTCGATACGGGGATGCACCGCCTGGGCTTCGAAGCAGAACAGTTGCACCCTCTTTTGGAACTATTAAAATCGAGTAATTTGGTTCAAGTTCAGTCCGTTTTTTCGCATTTGGCGGCAAGCGAAGATGCGGCGCACGATTCCTTTACAGACCAACAAATTCAACGCTTTTTGGAGATGTATGAGCAGTTGGCAGAAGGCTTGGGCTACCGGCCAATGCGGCACGTTTTGAATTCAGGGGGCATCCTTCGTTTTCCACAATTTCAAATGGAGATGGTGCGGCTAGGCATCGGGCTTTACGGCATTGACGGCAGTGGAATATTGCAGGACAAACTACACGTTGTCAACACCCTGAAAGCCACGATTTCCCAAATCAAAAATGTGGGCGCCGGAGAAAGCGTCGGTTATGGACGAGAAGGCAGGTCAGATACAGCAAGGCGCATTGCAACTGTCAGCCTCGGCTACGCAGACGGACTGCTCCGAAAAGCTGGAAATGGGCGTTACCACGTATTGATTCACAATCAAAAAGCGCCCATCGTAGGCAACGTTTGCATGGATCTTTGCATGGTGGATGTGACGGCAATCACCCATGTACAGGAGGGCGACGAAGTATTGATTTTTGGAAAAGAACTCCCCATTGAAGAACTTGCCTCCTGTCTCGACACCATTCCCTATGAAGTTTTCACCAGTATTTCAGATAGGGTCAAAAGGGTCTATTATCAGGAGTAACCCATTTCGGATTTCAAGTGAGGGCATTACTTGAAGTCCTACCCTAACTTTCAAAAACGGTCTAACGGTCACACTAATTCTCTATTCATCGTTTCCCAAAGCAGGTCTTTCAATTCTCCCAACCCCTGCTGTGCGACGGAGGAAATGAATAAGTGGGGGAGGTCATTGGGCAGTTCAGGTTCCAATAATTCTTTTAATTCTTCATCAATCAAGTCGGACTTCGTAATGGCGAGAATCCGGGGTTTGAAGAGCAATTCTTCATTGAACATTTTCAATTCATTCAACAGGACGTCGTATTCTTTTTGAATATTTTCCGCATCGGCGGGAATCATAAAAAGCAAAGTGGCATTGCGTTCGATGTGGCGCAGGAAACGATGTCCCAAGCCTTTGCCCTCGTATGCTTTTTCAATGATGCCGGGGATGTCGGCCATGACAAAGGAGCGATGGTCGCGGTATTTTACAATGCCGAGGTTTGGAATGAGGGTCGTAAAGGGGTAGTTGGCAATTTTTGGTTTTGCCGCCGATAGTACCGAAAGGAGGGTAGATTTTCCAGCGTTTGGGAAGCCGACCAATCCGACATCGGCGAGCACTTTAAGTTCCAATATCTTCCATTCCTCTTTGCCCTCCTCGCCGGGCTGAGCGTATCGGGGTGTTTGGTTGGTGGGAGATTTAAAATGAGCATTCCCAAGACCTCCCCTACCTCCTGCTACCAGAATATGCTGTTCTCCGGCTTGGGTGATTTCAAAAAGAACCTTACCCGTTTCGGCATCTTTGGCGATGGTTCCGAGTGGCACATCCAAAATGATGTCTTCGCCTTCAGCACCGGATTTTTGGCTACTCCCGCCGTCGCCGCCGCGTTTGGCAATCACGTGCTTTCGGTATTTTAGCGCCAAAAGGGTCCAAACGTTTTGGCTGCCCTGCAAAATTATATGGCCGCCGCGCCCCCCATCGCCGCCGTCGGGGCCCCCTCGTGGGTTGAGTCTATCCCGGTGCAAATGGGCCGAACCTGCCCCTCCTGCTCCGGAACGACAACAAATTTTTACATAATCGACGAAGTTCTGTTCTGCCATTCCCTCTCTGAATTTTAAAAGCTTTAGCGAGCAATTTTCACTTAGCTAGAAGATATTAATTGATCAATTTCATCACATAGCCTACTGAAAATAGCCTCGATTGAACCGACGCCATTAATTTTTTTCGATTTCCCCTTTTTACCATAGAAGTCAAACACAGGAGTCGTTTCCTTTTTGTAAACTTCGATGCGGTTGCGAATGATGGACTCGTCCACATCATCTGACCTGCCGGAAGTTTTTCCCCGGTTGAGAAGTCGTTTTACCAGTTCTTCGTCATCGACATCCAATTCGATGAGTTTGGCAACTTCCTGTTCTTTTTCTTGCAGCAACTCATCCAATGCTTTTGCCTGAGGGGTCGTTCTCGGAAAACCGTCAAAAATAAAACCCTGCACCCCGGAATTGGCATCTACTTTATTTTTCAACATCCCAATCACCACTTTGTCCGGCACCAAGGAGCCCCGCTCGATATAGCTTTTCGCTTCTTTGCCAAGCGGGGTGTCATTGCACATTTCATAGCGAAACAAATCGCCAGTAGAAATGTGCAGCAGTCCGTATTTTTCCGTCAGCATGGCAGCCTGTGTTCCCTTCCCCGAACCGGGCGGGCCGAAAAGTATCACATTGATCATTAGCTTCTTTGTTTTAAACGTTTTTTGAATCGGACTGCGAAAGTAAATAATTGGTGGAGAAATAACGAAGTTGTCTGGAGGTAATTTCAATAGGTAATTGGAGGAAAGAAGTTTTGGCGGTTTTTTTTATTTGCCGCTAATCACATCCCGGAAGCTAAGTATTTTGGTGCCCCAGTAACTGTTTTCTGCAATTTTATCCACAACCACACCCCGTGAGGAAGTACTGTGGATAACCTTTAGCCCTTCCTTGTCGTTGCTAATAACCAAAGCGACATGAAAAACTGGACCACCCTTTGTCCGCCGGAAAAAGACCAAATCACCGGGCTGTGCCTTTGCCGCAGAGATGGGGTTACCCTCTTTTAACTGCGATTGTGCTGTCCGGGAAAGTGGAAAACCAAATTTGCCTACCACATACTGAGTGAAGCCCGAACAATCAAAACCCTTCGGAGACTCGCCTGCATATTTGTAGCGCACCCCGAGGTGTTTTTCGGCTTCCTCAACTATACTTTTCCGCATCGGTGACAAAAAATTCCCCGGAGAATCAGTGGAGGATGTCACCCTTTCTCCCTTCCCCTCGTCCCGGTGCAAAGAAGCGCAACTTGCAATAGAAAAATAAATTCCGGCAAACAACAGTATCCTAATAAGGTCGTTTCTATTCACAAAGCAAAGATGAATAGCACATCGCTTCATTTTTTATGGTTTTGCATAACGGTTGTTGAGTAATTAAAGCAATATCAACAATAAAAGTTGGAAAGTATTAAATCAAAACAGGTTAGTTAATTGGGCTATTACTAATCTTGGGAGCGGCTCTTTTGATTTAGGAGCCGCTTTTTATTTCAAAACCTGATACACTATTAGACTTCCAAACCAAGCCAATCCGCTCATATAAGCTAGTTGAATTAGCGGCCATTTCCAACTATTCGTCTCTCTTCTTACCACCGCCAGCGTACTCATGCACTGCAAGGCAAAGACGTAAAAGATGAGCAGCGAAAAAGAGGTGGCGATGGTATAAACCGGTAGGCCAGTATCGGGATTGGTGGCTTTCGCCAATCTATCGTGAATGGTTATTTCGTCTTCTGCACTCCCCACACTATACAAGGTAGCCATCGTTCCCACAAATACCTCCCGGGCCGCAAAAGAAGTGAGAATCGCAATGCCTATTTTCCAGTCGAAACCCAAGGGGCGAATGGCAGGTTCCATCAATTTTCCAATCTGTCCGGCATAGGATGCTTCGAGGCGTTTGGCGGCGATGAGGTCTCCGGTTTCTATTTCCGAAAGGGCTTGGGAGGTAGCGACAGCAAGTGCATTGGCTTTGGCTTCGGCCATTTTTCCCGACGGGCCAAAACTGGCCAAACTCCACAATAGGACACTGACAACTAAAATCACCTTCCCAGCCTCTACGATAAAAGCTTTCACTTTTTCTTTTACCGTGAGAAATATATTGCGCCAAAGTGGAGGGCGGTACTCCGGCAATTCCAGCAATAAGAAAGACTGTTCCTCAGTTTTTAAAATTAGTCTAAAGACAAAAGCCGAGCAAAAAGCTGCCGTAATCCCCAGTAAATACAAGCCCATAAAAGCAAGCCCTTGCAAATTGAAAAAGCCCAAAACCGTCGTGGAGGGCACTGCAAAACCTATGAGAATGGTGTAAACCGGGATCCTCGCCGAACAGCTAATCAGTGGGGTGACCATGATTGTAATAAGCCGTTCTTTCCAATTGGAAATGGTGCGCGTGGACATGATCGCGGGAATGGCACAGGCCCCCCCCGAAACGAGGGCAACCACACTGCGCCCATTCAAGCCAAACTGCTGCATCACTTTGTCGAAGATATACACCACCCTAGCCATGTAACCTACCTCCTCAAGAATAGAAATCAGAAGGAACAAGATGGCAATTTGGGGGATAAACACCATGACCCCTCCAAGACCGGCTAATATTCCGTCCGTCAGCAAATCGGAAACCCAACCGGCGGGAATGATTGCTTTCAATGTGATACTTAAATAGCTGAAAGCATTTTCAATCCAACCCATAGGATAGGCTGCCCAGGTGAAAATAGCCTGAAACACCAATAGCATCAGCAGAAAAAAAATGATTGGACCCGCAATTTTATGGGTTATAATCGGGTCGAGCTTGTCGGTTAGCGAGCTAGTCTTTGGCCCTGTTTTTTGAATTGCTTTTTGCAAAAAAGGGGTGAAAATATCATACCGCCGCATCGTTTCATTGATTTGCAGGCGGAGGTCTTCAAAGTGTTCTTCCCGGCAGATTCGTTCTATTGCCTCTTTATTTTCTTGCGTTAAAAATGGCAATCGTTGGTAATGATGTGCAAAAAGAAGCGTCCGGTAGGTATTGTGGAAACCCAATTCTTCTATAAGACGGCTGACTACTTTTCTTTCCAGGGGGGAGGGCTGATAAAAAAGTTCTGTCCCATTGGAGTCGCTTCTTTTTAAACCAAAAACCGTTTCTTTCAAGGCTTCCAGGTTCTGCCCGTACCTCCCACTAATTGGAACTACCGAAATGCCCAACCGCTTCGATAGGACATCCACATCGATTTCGATGCCTTCCTTCGGCAACAAGTCAGACATGTTCAACGCCAAAACAACGGGTATGCCCAAATCTTTTATTTGGGTCAGTAGCAACAAATGCTTTTCCAAATGAGTCGCATCGGCAACGTAAATGACCCCATCGGGGTGGTTTGGATCTTGCGGGTTGGAAAGAACATTTAAAACGATGCGTTCTTCCAAGGAGTTGGGATAGAGACTGTAAGCGCCTGGCAGGTCGATTAAAGTAATTTCTGTGCCGTCGGGCAAGCGCGTTTTTCCAATTTTTTTATCAACGGTAATGCCTGGAAAATTTCCTATCTTTTGGCGAAGCCCAGTGAGTTGATTGAAAATGGAAGATTTTCCACTGTTGGGGTTGCCGACTAACGCAATTCTAAAAATTTTCCGCTTTATCATCTTGCCCGTTTAACATTCAAGGAGAATATGGGCAGCTTCTTTTTCCCTAATTGCCATGCTATGCCCATCTACTTTCAAATAATAGCCCCCGTTGAAAGGTGCAATTCCAATCACCTCTATTTTGCTTCCCGGAAGCAAACCCATTGCCATGAGTTTCCCCGCCATCTGTTGGTTGGTGATTTCGAAAACAGTGCCGCTCGTACCCTTTTTGAAATTGGTGATTGGAAGAATATTCATAAAGCGCTTATTTAGACTTAATTTAATTAACCAAAGGTAGGTGGTAGAATTGATTTGTCCACCTATTTCGAGTTAAAATTTCTCAATATAACCACAA
>CAZJYF010000111.1:5862-9796 GCA_964549665.1 uncultured Saprospiraceae bacterium | reverse complement strand
CGAACTTGCCTTCCGCGAACTCATACCTTCCAAAAACGCAACAAGGTCGATTCGACAGCCAGGAAAAACAGCGCCATAATCAAACACCAACGCCACAGGATGATGCCCCGGCTGCGTTCCTGTATTAAATTCTCAAAGGCAGCTTTGGCATTGGCACCTATGATGCTCATTTTGGCACCCCAGTTTTCATTAAGGTCCTTTTCGCTAAAGTATTCGAGGGCTGATTCTTTGCGGTCGTAATTAAAAGCAAAATTAGCGGGGGATTCTTTTTCTGTTAAAAACAGCTCGTAATAGCCCGCCTCTTTTATTTGATTGTGAATGCCTAAAAAGACCTTGGCCCCTACAATCCGCTGTTCGGGGATGAACTCCTTTTTCTTACCTCTAAGTTTATAGACCTTCTCTCCGCCTTGCACAAAATTATCTACCTCAATCACCTCGTCTTTGCCAATAGTGAAGGCTATTCTTCGAGCTTTGCCAGAGGAGATAGCCATTTTATAAAGCATCGGGATAAAAATTTCGCCGCTTTTCACCAGGTTGTTCATTTCCTCATCCAAGGGAGCGGCGCAAAGGTAAAAATGCCCTTGCCCGGCACTGTATTTCCCAATAAAAGTATTGCCGTTGCGATAGGTGAGCAGGCGTTCTTCTCCCCTACTTCCAAAATTGGTCAAATTGAAATTGCCTTTCGAGACAGGCAGTTTCAAGTTAGCCCCAGTATTTTCAAACACGTCTTTAAAAACGAACTCGTCGGTATTGATGTCGCTGACAATGCGCTCTTGCTCCTCAAAATTTAACAATTCATTGGCGGGGATACTTTCCAGGAAATTCTTGTAGGAACCAATGTTGGCATTTGCGGCGGGGAACACCAGGAGATTACCGCCATTTTCGACGTATTGTTTCAATTCAAAAGCTAAACCTGAAGAGAGCGACACCAGCCCATTGGTTACAATAAGCTGAAAAGTGGGAAATTTTGAATAATCCAAATTCCGGCTCAATTGGTTCGTCACTTTAAAATAATCGATGCCGGAAAAAGCGGCATTCAAGAAATTATTTGGATCTAATTCATTGATAATCAATACATTGATTTCCTCCAAGACATGGAAAGAAAAGTAATATTTATCGTCGAACTGAACCGGATAATCCGTCACTGTAAGCTCTCCCTCGTGCCAGCCGGTGTGGAGAATGCTGAGGTTGACTGTATCCAAAACCACAGAATTTGGAGGAATGGCCAGGCTACCCACCGGCTTGACCTGCCCTTCGTAGTTGATCGTCAGACGAATATTATCCACCGCCTCGTTGCTCAAATTTTTTACTCTGACTATCAAAGTATTCGTCTGATTGACCATCTGTACAGGTGCATCAAACCAAGCGGAATCGAGGGAAATATTTTTCTCCTGAACCGATTGCAAGGGCACCAGGTTCACCTCCATCGTGGTATCGGAGAAAGCATCCAAGTCCGTAATGTTTTTCTGGAAATCGGAGATGAGATAGGCCACCTCGTTCACCGCAGACCCGGTTTGCAAGGCTTGCCCCTGCATCGACAGGACCTTGGATAAAGCCCTTACAGAAGGACTGATTTCTATTTCATCAACTAAACTCAAAGCATCCTCTTTGCTTTGCAAACGCTGGTGCCTCCCTTCAAAATCATTCGTCAGTATCTGAAAACGGTCTTCCACCGAATAGGCATTTATTATGTCTCGTGCCCGTTGCTTAGCCTTATCAATTAAAGGGACATCCTCACTCAAAGCGCTCATACTAAATGAGTTATCTATAAATATGCTCACAGCTTTGTCTCCTTTTTTCACAGCCACATCTTTTGGGATGAAGGGTTGCGCAAAGGCAAAAACCAAAAATGCAAGCGCCAAACAGCGCATCAACAATACCAACAAATTGCGCAACTTCCTTCGAGCGCTCGTCTCTTCTTTCACTTCTTTCAAAAAGCGCACGTTCGTGAAATACACCTTCTTAAAACGGCGGAAAAAAAACAAGTGGATGATAATCGGAATGGCCAATGCCGCTAATGCAACCAGAAAAGTCGGATATAGAAATTGCATATTTTCGGGAATTCAAAAGTTCAGTTAATTAATTGCTGATTGAATACGATTGAAAATGGTTTTTGTTGTAAAAGGAAATCCATCCAAATTGAATTTTGCTCAAAAATAAGAGTATTAATAACTTTCTTTCCCAATGCGGCTAATTTTAACCCATAGGGCACGGCATAGAATCAGGAAATGATGGAAAAGGTTTGGCAGCCATCCGTAATGGTTTTTCAACACCAGATACCTGTCTGTCAAAGATTTCTGGTGTTGCATTTTAGAAATCCCCCCCTGCAAATATTCCGCGAAAAGGAGGTGGGTATTCACGACGTTTTTGCTTCTTTTCAAGCATTCGATTACCCAATCGATATCCGCTGCCAGGTTTCCTTTCCGGTAGCGGGGTGCAATAGCTTTGCGCACGATGAACCCCTGATGACAAACGACCATTCCCAGACGCAAACTCTTCCATGTCAGCGACTTCGGTAGCTTTTGAGTAGTCAATTCACTGCGCGTTCCGAGGTAGCATCGTTCTTCATCAACCAGCATGACCTCTCCAAACAAGACATCCGTTTCAGGTTTTGCGCAAGCCAACAGCTTCCCGACCGTTTTGGCATCAAAGACCCTGTCACCGGCGTTGAGGAACCAAACGTAATCGCCATTCGCCAATTTTAACCCTTTGTTCATTGCATCGTAAAGTCCTTCATCCGCTTCACTGACCCAACAGCTTATCCGGTCTTGATATTTTTTTATCATTTCAACTGTTCCATCGGTAGAAGCCCCGTCAATGACGATGTATTCAATATTCGGATAGGATTGAGAAAGGACGCTTTGGATGGTACCTTCCAAAAACCGGACAGCATTGAAAACGACAGTGATGATGGAAATTTTTGGTTGGTCATTGGTCATTGTAGGTCATTGTAGGTCATTGGCCAAATGAAGACATTAATTCTAAGACAAAGAAACGATTTCTAAAACTTCAAAGCCATCATAATTTTGCTTACCAAATTCCGGAGAAACTTCGGGAACAGCGTTTGTATCCACAATCCCTTTCTCGTTTTTTGGGTGTGGAAAAAAACTTCCAGTTCTCTTTTTTCATCTACTTCCTGAACCAACAGGTGTCTCAGGGGGAAGTCAATTTCCTGCGTTTGGGTATTGAGGAAATAGCCCAGCGTATTTTTGGTATTCGTTGCCATTTCCCCGATGCCAATATTTTTGATGAGGTTCACTTTGGGAATGATGCTCAGCCCCCTGTTCAGGAACATCGAAAATGCCCAGGCATATCCCCACGAACTATTTTTCTTTTCGAAGGTCTCCTTGAATTTTTCCATTATGTAGGCATCGGCTTTTTTATTGTTTACATACAAAGGTCTTTCTTTATCGGAAAAGAATGCTGCAAATTTTTTCATATCTACATCCATCAAAGCCCAAGCCCTCCGCCAAGTGGCCCAGCCAATACCCATGTTTTGCCTGGAAAAAAAATAACTTTCGTCGATTGGCAGGGCATAAGGCAATGGATTGTATCCTGCCACCTGCATAATCTGGCGCTCGTCTTTGTATTTTTTTAGGAGTTCCTCGCAGTAGGCAAAAAAAGATAGTTCCGGAACGCAATCGTCTTCTAGAATAATTCCGTACTCCACCTCCTCAAAAAACCAATTGATAGCTTGGCTGACAGAAGACCTGCAACCCAAATTTTGCTTTCGGAACAAGGTTTTCAAAGTACAATTCCAATCAATATTTTGACGAAAAATATTCTGAACGGCATTGCACTGCTCTGCTTCCCCCGGCTTGGAGTCCCGTGGCCCGTCTACGCAAGCGAACAGAAATTTCGGCTGAATCTTCCTTATTCGCTCGAAAACCTCCTGCGTTTCCGCCGGCCGGTTAAAAGCCAAAACCAGGATGGG
>CAZJYF010000111.1:0-5762 GCA_964549665.1 uncultured Saprospiraceae bacterium | reverse complement strand
ACCAAAGATGGCGCGCCAATTTATAAAAATTATCCCGAGAGAAAGGATATCCGCAAAAATTATATCTATCAATTGCCTGAAGGCGAGTTTGATAACCTAAAGAACTCCATGGATTATAGGAAATGAATTGGGAGGTTTTAGTCAAAGCAGGGGAGACACCAAAAGGGTTGCCAACAAAATTATCCTTACCTTTATACTTCCCATTCAGCCCTGCTGAACTTCATCATCGCCAAAGTAAAAAACACCCGATTTGCGAAATATTTCAGATTTAGTAAATCTGCAAATCATTGATTTTAACTTTAAAAATAAGAAAAATTGCAGAGTGATCTCCGAAATTAACAACCATAAAATCTTTTAATCATGGGACTTTTAAGCGATTTTAAAAAGCTCTTATTTGTAAAAAAAGCCGTCACTAAATCTGCGATACAAAAGGTGGTGAATGCCGGAGAAGAACTGCCGGGAAAAGCCGGAGATGCTCTCCAAAAAGTTACCAATATTACCAAAGAAACGGGCAACCAAGTCGTCGAAACGGCTGGGGAAGCTGTTGTAGCAGTCAAAGATATAGCCGAAGAGTTCGGTCAGAAAAGCAAGGAAAAAGTACAAACCAGTAGAGAAAGCACCCCTTCCCCAAGCGATGAGATAATGGATGAAATTATAGCTGAAACCGAATCAAACGAAGAGGAAACATCTACCCGAACGGCCAGCGACCCCATTACCGAGTCAGCTGAGGATACCTTTGGAAAAGCAAAAGAATTCGCGAAGAACGCCGGAGAGAAGGCAAAACTTACCGGAAAAGAAATTTTAGACAAATTAGAAGGTACCGCTACTTCCGTCGGGGAGACGGTTCGAAAAAAATCTTCTCCAGTAGTTGAAAAAGCGAAAGATGTCCTCGAAAATGTAGGCGACAAAGCGCTTGACGCGGGCGAAAAATTTGTGGAAAAATTCGGCGAAGCCTCGGAAACGGTGGGGGGGGCGGTATTGGAAAAATCGGGCGAAGCCCTCGAAAAGGCAAAGGGGCTGGCTGAAAATATCGGTGCCAAAATTTTGAAAGCGAGAGACGAACTGGTTGAAAAGGCGCAGGAAGAGGCTGCCAAAACAGGCGATTCTGCCGACAACCTCGTCGATAAAGCGAAAGAAATGGCTGCAGAGTTGGAAGACAAAATTGCGGGAGAAACGAAAAATCCGAAAGCCCTTTCTTCCACCCCTCCCGATGTCAGCAGCAGCGAACTCGATAAGCACGGAAGCTTTTGGGAAAAAGCCGAACACTTTGCCGAAGGCGATTACCAGATGGAAGGCAAAGGGGAAACACCCAAAGAGGGAGAAATGAAAATTCAAAAAGACCCCGATTTCGTCAAAAAACCTAAGGAAGGAAAAGTAAAAGGATTCGAAGATTTGGACGGCGATGGGGATGAGCTAATTGATGATGCCATAATCGACGAAGATTGAGAGGTCGAGAGAATGAGAAAGTGAGAGGGTGAGAGGGTGAGAGAAGGTTTAAAGTACCGTGTTTAGGGTTTAGGGTTTAAGGTTTAAGGAGAATAAAAAAAACCTGAAAGTAGCATGCTAAATGTGCCGTAGGTAGGGTTTGTTTATGGAATGCAGCCTCCCGCCCCCGATGTTGCGTCCCGTAGAGACAGCCAATGCAAATAGAAATTTCAATTAAAATTGATAAAATCTACAGGGTTCACGGGCTTTCCTTTGTGCCACAATTCAAAATGTAGGTGGGGCCCATCTGAAAGAGTGCCTGTATTGCCGATGATGGCCACCGCTTCCCCAGCTTTCACATATTGCCCCGTTTTTTTCAAAAGGACGGAATTGTGTTTGTAAAAAGTGACGATATTATTGGCGTGTTGTATGCCGATGGTGTTGCCCGTTTCCAGCGTCCAATCGGAAGTGACGACCCATCCTTCCATGACAGCTTTGACAGGTGTGTTTTTTGGTGCTAGAACGTCGACTCCAAAATGCTTTTTATCGGGCATGAAGCCAGCACTTATCACGCCGGTGACGGGGGGCGTAAAATAAAGCTGTTCCAAAGGAACATCGCCTGGTGATAAATTCGTATTTCGGGAGAGTTTAGCGGCTTCGCGAATATCTTCCAGTTCTATTTCGCGGCGAAGGATTTCATCTTCCTGGGAACGTCCAACGGAGAGGGAGGTGTCCGGGGCGACGGCCGGAAGGCTTCCATCTGGGGCATCGGGGGCATATTCCACTTCATTGACTAAAATTTTGCGAAAGCTTTCGGCATAGGCTTGCTGCACTTTGAATTCACTCTCCAAAGAATCGATCAGGCGGTTCATTCTCAACAACTCAGAATGTTCCAGCACTTGCCCATAGCCGGGCACCATCCGTTTTACGGGCGTGAAGATAATTGCAAGCCATATTAATACTGCCACCAAAACGACGAGGGTGCTCAAAAGGATATAAACATTCAAAAGAGAGAGTTTATAAGAGCCAATCTCCTCAAAAGTCTCATTATTCATGATTACGAGCCGGTAGGTATGCTGTAACCGCGCCCACAAATTTCTTTCCCGTTTTCTTTCGCCTGCCATAATTATTGCTTGACTAAAACTCAATTCTACCTATTCCCAAATGTCTGGATTTTAGATGAAAGACTAAAGATGCTTCCAGCTTGGGTATGAAGCAAGACGTAGGCAAAGATTTAAGCTATTTGAAACCTAGCCCTCCAAACCTTAAGAAAGGTGATTTTTTTTAAGTCCTAAATCTTTTATCTTTTGTCTAAAGTCTTATAAGTAGAATTAAAATAAATTTGCGCTTTCAAAGTTTGTAATTTGAGTTTTGTTGAATGGTTTTTTCTTTGAAGTAAAGGATAATCGCTTATGATTCTCAAATGCCATTTTTTATATTATAAAGGCAAGAAATCATTCTGGACATCAACAAAACCCGACAAAATTCGTAAATCTTTGTCAGAAGACCTTTTTTTGACCCAATTAAAAATTCATTGTTTTGATTCGACTTAATACCCTGCTAACAATTATCGTTGTTTTTCTTCTCTTTTCGGGTTGTGCAACACAAAAAAAGAAGGCAGAAGATATTGGACCGGTAGGCATGGTTTTCCAGAACACCACGGCCCGCTACAACGGTTATTACAATGCCACCGTATTGCTGGAAGAAAGCCGGCTAGCCCTTGAGGAACAGGCTGCCGAAAATTACAACAAAATTCTTCCAATCTACAAATACGTGGAAGCAGACAACCCCAAAGCCGTTGCCAACGATTTGGACGAGGCGATTAAAAAGGTGTCCGTGGTGGTAAATCTGCACCGGGTAAGTCATTGGACAGACGACTGCTATTTGCTGTTGGGCAAAGCACAATATTTGAAGCAGGATTACGAAGCAGCCGAGGAGACCTTTGAATATCTTTCCGATGAATTTAGCCCGGAGGCCATGGCAAAAAAGGAAGCAGAAATTCAAAAAAAGAAACAAAGGGGAAAAAAAATAACTCACGGAAGCCAACGCCCGGGTCATAGTAGCAGTGCCAAAGACAAGGAGGTGGTAAAGTCCAAAAAACAGAAGAAAAAGGAAATCCAACATAAAAAGAAGGAGCGCGAAAAATTGCGAAAACAAAGAAACAAACAAATAAAAAAGAACCGAAACAAAAGGAAAAAAGGCAAGAGCACCCATTCCTCATCCGCTAAAAAGAAAAATCCGACTTCGCACAAAAAGAAGTCGCCCACGGAAAAAGAGGATAAGAAAGACCATTCCAAGAAAAAACCACCCGAAGAAAAGAAAAAGAAACCCAGCCAGAAAAAACCGGAAGAAGAAGAAATTCCCGTTCCCGACAAGATTAGCTTGGGGGAATTGGAACCCCAGGTAGTTGCCGACTCGAAACCGGAGAGTTATTTCATGAAGCACCGCCCCGCTTATCAGGAAGGAATCCTATGGCTGGCCCGAACATATATCGAGCGGGAAAACTTCAGCAATGCGGAGCATCTAATCGAACAACTAGACCAAAATGCAGGCACTTTTGACGATATTCGCCAACAACTCTCCGTGGTGCAGGCCTATTATTACATGAAGCGGAAAAAATACGAATCCGTCATTCCGGCGCTTGAGAACGCCATTTCCCTTTCCAAAAGTCGCAAAGATAAAGCTCGCTACACCTTCATTATCGCCCAATTGTATCAACTGGAAAACAGGGGCGACGCTGCCTACGCGACTTATGAAAAAGTACTCAAATACGGACCAAATTACGATATGGCGTTCAATGCCCGCCTTAAATTGGCGGAGAATGCCTGGCTGAATGGGAAGGGAACCGCCGAACAAGCGGTGAAAAATTTGGAGAAGATGCTGAAGGACATTAAAAACGAAGATTTCAAAGACCAGATTTATTTTGCCATCGCCGATATTGCATTGAAACAGGACGACCGCAAAACTGCCATCCAGAATCTTCAGCTTTCCCTGAATTACAGCACAAAAAATAAATTTCAAAAAGCTGAATCATATTTGCTTTTAGCGCGGTTGTACTTTGAAGAAGAAGATTTTGTAAATGCCAAATTGTATTACGATAGTACCGTGCAGGTGCTGCAAAAAACCGACGAACGCTTTACGGACGTGAACCGCCTTAATAACAACCTGACGGAAATCGCGAACAATTTGAAAAATATTTATCTCCAGGATAGTCTTTTGAGGATTTATAGAATGTCGAAAGACGAAAAGCGGGAATTGGCTTTCCAAATAAGAAAGGAACAGGAAGAAGCAAAAATTAAAGCCGCTGCGAAAACAGCTTCCCGCAAGGCTGGCGGAACCAAGGCTGTGGCCGCCGGACTGCGGCCCACCTCTATCGGAGGTCGATCCGCCTCCGCGACCCGGGTATCCAATAAAAGTAGCTTCTTTGCCTACGACGACCGGGCTGTAAAGCGCGGCATGCGCGATTTTCAACGCGCCTGGGGCGGCCGGACCCTGGAAGACAACTGGCGCCGTTCCAATCAAAAGAGCTTCGACAACTTGGGCAGTGAGATTGAAACAACCACTTCCGCTGCCGTAGCCTTGACCGACGAAGAAATTGATAAAATTCTAAAAAATGTTCCCAAAACGGAACAGGAAGTGAAAGCAGCAAATCAGATTATCGAATCTGCCCTTTTTGCGCTTGGCAGCCTTTACCGCGACCGGCTTGAAAATAATAAAAAAGCCATCCAAAGCCTGGAAGAACTTCTGAAACGATACCCAGCCACGGAATTCCAACTCGACACCTATTATTACCTATACCTCGCGCATACGGACTTGGGGCATACGGAAAAAGCAAAGTTCTATTTTGACAAAATTATCGCGGAATACCCGAACACTACTTACGCCAAAGTGTTGAAAGACCCCTCCTATCTCAAACAAATTCTGGACGACCGCCGCAAGTTGAACAACTTCTACGATGAGACCTACGCCGCCTTCCAAAAGGGTCAGTATCAAGTTGCGTTTAACAGAATCCAGCAGGTAAGTAAACAGTTTGGTGCTACGAATTCATTGCAGCCTCGATTTGCCTTACTTAGTGCCATGTGCCTGGGTAATTTGAAAGGTCGTGCAGAGTATGTGGAAGCCCTGAAAGGGGTCGTCGGCAGTTATCCCAACACCCCTGAACATACCAGAGCCAAAGAAATTTTGCGACTTCTCGGCGCCATCAGCGCTAGCGGACCCGGACAGCAAAGAAAAGGAGCGAAAGAGGGTCTTTTCAAAGCCGAGCCAAACAGGCTGCACTACATTATCGTCGTATTCAACGGCGATGTGAAGTTGAATCAAGCCAAAATCGCCGTGTC
>CAZJYF010000110.1:0-9832 GCA_964549665.1 uncultured Saprospiraceae bacterium | reverse complement strand
TTTTGAGACAAAGAGAAAATAAGAAAATAATCTTTTGGAAGGCTCCCTGCAGACTTCCCGGATGGGGGCAAGACGGTTGTTAAGGGTTTCCGTATATTGCGCCCCATTTTGAGGAAATTTCGCATACGGGTGCTTATAGTATAATGCGATGCATCGCTATTTCGGCGATTCGCCTTAAAGGTAAGTTTGACATTCAATAATTTCGAAAAACAATGAAAGAAAATAAATACGACCTCATCGTGATTGGCGGCGGTGCTGCCGGATTGGGTTCTTCAGGGGTGGCAGCCCGCTTGGGATTGAGGGTTTTAATGATAGAAAAGACCGATGCACAAATTGGAGGAGATTGCCTCAATTTCGGTTGTGTGCCCAGCAAATCGCTGATTTACATTTCCAAGCAGTTTCAGGGTGGTAAGGAAGCCCAGAAATTTGGTCTGACCATTTCCGGAAAAGCAGATATGCAAAAGGTGATGGAATACGTGCATCAGCGGCAAGACACCATCCGGCATCACGAAAATGCGGCTCATTTGAGAGAAAAAGAAGGGATCGATGTGGAATTGGGTACAGCCCAATTCGCAGATAAAAAAACGGTGGTAGTGAATGGAAAACGATTCTCCGCTGATAAAATAATTCTGGCAACCGGTTCCCGTCCGATTGGGATTCCCATTCCAGGCATTGAGAACGTGACCCTTTACACCAACGAGACCCTTTTTTATGAAATGAAAAAACTTCCACAGCATTTCCTTTTTATTGGAGGAGGGGCTATAGGGTGTGAAATGGCGCAGGCTTTTAACCGCTTTGGAGCAAAGGTGACCATCGTAGATTTGGCCGACCGCATCTTACCCCAAGAACTGCCGGCCTTTTCTCAAATTATGAAGGAACGATTCGAAAAGGAGGGAATCACCATTCACCTGGAAAGTAAAATTAAATCCTTCCCGGAAAAAAATACGGCGGTGGTGGAACGCAAAAATGGCGAGACCTTTAATTTGAAAACCGATGCCGTGCTGATGGCCGTGGGCAGGGTCATCAACAAAAAAGGCTTGAGTCTCGAAAAAGCCGGAATCGAGTTCGACGACAGAAAAATCAAAGTGGATGACTATTTTCGGACGACGAATAAAAGGGTTTATGTAGTGGGAGACGCCTTCGGACGACACCAATTTTCCCACGCCGCCGAATTGCATGTCCGGCAATTATTTTTCAATTTGCTCGTCCCGTTCATCCATAAAAAACATACTGCCAAACACCTCTCCTGGGTGACTTTTACAGACCCTGAATTGGCGAGTTTCGGCTACTCCGAGCTGGACCTGCAAGAAAAAGGAATCCGCTATCAAAAACTCGAAGACAGCTTCGCCGACGACGACCGGGCGATTACTGCAGCTTATCGCTACGGCAAGTTGATTCTCTACCTTTCCAAACCACATTGGTTGACCCAGAAAGTGAAAATCCTCGGTGGAACCATGCTAGCCCCCGGTGCAGGTGACCTCATTCAGGAACTCATCCTTGCCAACCAAACGGGTTTGACTATCAACGCCCTATTCAACAAAGTCTATCCCTACCCCACCGCAGCGCGCATCAATCAAAAATTGATCGTTGATTATAAATCAAAGCAATTGACCCCCTTGCTGAAGAAGGTCCTTCGCGTTTTGTTCAGGTGGTAAAACACACGGGCTGAAAGATGAATTTCAACCAAATCCTCAACCCTCTTTAGAAGTCATAATATAAGCAATGCCAACTAGCTGCTGATTCCAATTTCCCAAAGGTGGAAACCCAAGACGAGGCGGTTTGATGCTGTGGTAATAGCTTCTTTTCGCCGTCACCCCAGGTCTTCGACCGTGAAGCATGACGTAGCCAATCACCTTTCCTTCGCTATTGGTCTCCACCTTAGTCACCACTCCTATATGTTCCACAATTCCCTCAGGATAGGGCGAGGTAACTTGGTTCACGCTGGGATGGACGAAAGTTTTTCCCGAACCACTGAAAAACAAAACCGAACCGGGGCGGATTAATTTTGCGTGTTTTGCTGCGTCATCTACGACGACCAATTTATTTTTACTGTTAAACCACCGCGCAAGAGAACGGCTATCCCTTGCCCTTGCCGGGTCGGGATATTCATAAGCATCGCAGCCTGATTGAATATGCTTTACCACCCGGTGAAAAATCCCTGAACAATCGGCGAGTTTTTCAGGCTCTTTATTGTTATACCAAATGGAATCTTTTTCGAGCCTTTCGGCAAATAGGGAAAGTTTCAGGCTTAAGGCCTCATCATCGGCAAAACAGAAATTTCCGGAAGTCAATTCCTCTGAATTTGCCTGATCGGTGGCCGTATTTCCGGGCTGCTCCGTTGGTGGTTCAGAAATTCCGCCAGGTTTCTCAGATCGGGTGTTGGTTGGGCTTTTGACCAAAGATGCGTCATCCTTGTCAGGGTTTACCTCCTTCAGGGTGATTGGAGGGTTTGATTTTTGTGAAATTGTTCCAATTAGGTAGCCAATAGCGATGCCTCCGACAAGCATAATGGAGGGGAGAAAAAATTTTGATAAGCTCATAGTTTTTTGGTGTTTGTTAAAAAATGCCGTTTCCCTTTTGAAGATTGGGAAAGGAGATAGTTCCAAATTGCAAAGGTTGTGGAGGAGTATTTTTTCAGAAAAAAGCTGAATCTTTGCGGGGGTTTCGCAATGCGATAATTTTGGATGAAAAAGGAATGCCAAGATTCAAGAAACTCATCCTACGAGTAGAGATGGGATATAACGTGCGGTTAAGCTACAAAAAAAATAGTGAATTATATTATTGTTGCCTTTTATAAAGAGAATTGAATTAAGGCACATGGACATAGGGTCCAGAGGAAGAGGAACGGTTTTTTCACCAACTTTCTTCCCCATAATATCTTGTCTGAATGAAAAATTGCCAATTTCTTTGGTAAAAGGGAAAGGTGCCGATCTCTCGCATCCTGCGAGAGATCGGTGGTAGAAAATTTACTCTCAATTTTTATAGTAACTTTTGCAAAGCTTCTTCGATTTGTTTGGCGCCGCGGAGGTTTTTAGCGGCAATTTTTCCATCCCGGTCAATTAGGAAAGTGCGCGGAATACTATTGACACCATAAACGCCGGCAGGAGCAGACTCCCACTTTTTCAGGTCGCTAACGTGGTATTCCCATAGGAGACCGTCTTGTTTAATGGCATCCACCCAGCGCTTTTTCTGCCTTTTCAATTGCTTTTCAATTTGTTCCTTACTACTAAACCTAGCTTTGGTCCGGGAATCCAAACCATCCAGGGAAACGCTAAAAACGGTGAAGCCTTTATCTTTGTATTTTTTATAAACATTGACGACGTTGGGGTTTTCCCGCCGGCAAGGTCCGCACCAACTAGCCCAAAAGTCCAGCAAAACGACATTGCCTTTCAAGGAAGAAAGGGAATACTTTTTCCCTTCGGGATTCGGCAATTGTATATCGGGGGCAGCCCGGCGGTTTTCGGCAGCAACGAATTCATAGCTGCGCCCGCTTCGCACCCGTTCCAGGTCTGAAATATAGGTTTGGTATTCATTCACAAATTCCGCATTTGGATAGGCTTTGGCCAACTTCGCTTTTGCCGCTTTGTGCAGGTCCACAAATGACCTGCTGGGCAATGACTGCATAGCAACCAACATGCCTGTCAAAGGGCTGGCGGTGGTATCCAAAAAGATTTTTATATCACTGGCTTTCAGCTTTCTGGCAATCAAAGCCTGCATGGTTTGCACATAAACTTTGGAGTCCCTCGAGCCAGTTATATCGAATTGGTAGCGATTCAAAGTGGCCAAATCACCGCTTATATTGACAGTACTTTCTTTTCCGTTCAATACAATGTTGGCTTTTTTAGCCCCAATTCGAACCCGGTAAATGCCAGCAGGCAATCCTTCCGGGAAAGCAACCGAAAAATTACCTCCTTCATCAATAGTGGATTTTCCGAGAATTTGGGCCGGTCTGCTATTGCCAACGGCAATCTTATCTACGAATACCTGCAAATTGGCTGCATTTTGAATCTTGCCCTGAATAACCGTGTCTTTGGGTGCATTGCCACAATGCAAACCAATTAGGGCAACTGAAATTGCCAACAAAAAAAATAATGATTTTCTCATGTTCGATTAGGATTTAAATATTTACTAGAATTTTTTTGTCAGTTAAAAAATCAAAATTACTTTGTCTTTTATCTGAACATGAAACATTTAGTCTCAAAAAAACGCTAAAAAAAATACGGATTATCAACAAAGATTAAATCCAGCGAGTTACAAACTGTCAAATTTTTCAGCTAGTTTGTTATCGTAAATGTATTTCCAATCACTGATATAGCCAAAATTTTCTCCATCTATCAATAGCTGATTTTCAAAAACTTCGCCAAGTTTTGTGAATGAAACGTTATGAAGGACCAAATAGTCTTGAAGGGCTTCCTCCTGCTCCGGTTTTAGCGAAATTAGCACTCGACTTTGGCTTTCGCCAAACAAATAGGCATCCTTGCGGAAGGTTTCCACCGTTTCAATTTTAAAGCCAAAATTGCGGGGCATGGCGCTTTCCATCAAGGTGGTGAAAAGTCCTCCTTCGGAAATATCATGAACCGATTCTAAAAATTTCTTCCCGATAAGTTTTTTGATGTGCTGCTGCAATTCGTATTCTTCGTGCAAATCAAAATTTGGAGCAGGCGAAAAGTGAATGCCATGGACCACCCGAAGATATTCCGAACTGCCGATATCGTCGTATGCGTTGCCAAGCAGGTAAATAATATCGCCTTCACTCTTAAAATCGAGGGTCATTTGCTGGCTTGCCTCTTCCAAAATTCCCAACATGCCGATGGTCGGAGTAGGAAAAACGGGTTCTATTCGCTCTTTACCAGTCTCTCCTTTTGAATATACCGATTGATTGTAAAAACTGACATTGCCCCCCGTGACGGGGGTTTCAAATTTCCGGCAAGCCTCTCCCATGCCTTTGATGACCTCCACGAATTGCCAATAAACTTCTGGGTTATACGGGTTGCCGAAATTCAGGCAGTTCGTAATCGCAACCGGAACACCACCCGAACAGACGATATTTCTCGCGGCTTCAGCAACCGCCATCATAGCCCCTGCGTATGGGTCGGCGAAGACATATGCCGAATTGCAATCCGTGGTCAAAGCCAATGCCTTGTCGGTGCCTTTCACCCGCACCAAGGCAGCATCGGATGGCGCATTAGTGCTCAGACCATTCGTGCGAACCATACTGTCGTATTGCTCATAAACCCAACGCTTGGAAACGATGTTGGGCGAGCTGAAAACTAATTTTGCCGCAGCAATGTAGTCGGTCGGTTCTTTGACCCGTCCGATTCGGAAGGACTCAATTTTTTTGAGATACGCGGGTTTGGCCTTCCTCCGATTATATACTGGCGCACCACCGCCAAGCACCAACATTTCGGCGGGCACATCGGCCACTTTTTCTCCCTTTCGGAAAAATTCCACCTGCCCGGTGTTGGTCACTTCTCCAATTTGCTCACATTGCAGGTCCCATTTTTCAAAAACTTCAAATAGCAACTTTTCCTGCCCTGCTTTGCCAACAATTAGCATCCTTTCCTGGCTTTCAGACAATAGAATTTCAAAGGGCTGCATATTATCCTGCCGGGTGGGGATTTTGTCAAGGTCAATGCGCATCCCCGTACCACTCTTGGCGCTCATCTCGCAGGTAGAACAGGTTATTCCGGCAGCCCCCATATCCTGCATCCCCACGATAGCGCCTGTTTTGATGGCTTCGAGGGAAGCTTCCAACAGCAACTTTTCCTGAAAAGGATCGCCCACCTGCACAGCCGGCAAATCCGCTGCAGACTCTTCCGTCAAATCCGCCGACGCAAAAGTCGCTCCGTGAATCCCGTCCTTGCCCGTCCTAGATCCGACGATGAAAACCGGGTTGCCGGGTCCCTCAGCGACTGCCGAAACGGTCTGCCCTACGCGAACAATTCCTACGGACATGGCATTCACCAAAATATTTTGATTGTAACAATCATTGAAATAAACCTCTCCGCCAACGGTCGGCACTCCAAAGCAATTGCCGTAGTCTCCAATGCCCCGTACCACCCCTTCAACCAAATGTTTAGTGTGCTTGGAATCGATGTTCCCAAAGCGAAGCGAATTCAAGGATGCAATAGGACGTGCCCCCATGGTAAAAATATCGCGATGGATTCCGCCCACCCCGGTAGCTGCTCCCTGATAGGGTTCGATGGCAGAGGGGTGGTTGTGCGATTCGATTTTGAAAGCACAGGCGAGTCCGTCGCCAATGTCAACCAAACCGGCGTTTTCTTCACCTGCCTCTACTAAAAGGCGCTTCCCTTCCCTCGGCAAGGTTTTCAGCCACCGAATTGAATTTTTATACGAACAATGCTCCGACCACATGACCGAAAAGATGCTCAACTCGGTAAAATTCGGCATCCGGCCAAGGATTTCTCTTATCCGCTCAAATTCTTTTTCAGACAATCCGAGCGCCCGGGCAGTTTTTAGGCTTACTTGTGATTCCGTTGTTTGCATTGGCGCTATGTCATTTTTTCAAAACTACAAAGGTACTATTCGCAGCAACACTTAGACCCTTAAGAAAGAAGGTTTAGCAAAAATTTAAGAAGTTGAGATTATAAATGAAAGGTCGTCCACTGACTTATCCGAATAAATTGCAGGTGCCGCCATCTATTCGGATTACCAAATGGAACCCATCAGGACCATTCCTCTCTCAAGGCTACCATGTTTTCGTCAATCCACTGTTGAACCTGTTGAAGGAGGATTTCTCCATCCTCTCCCCGAATAGGCTGGCCGAAACGAACTTTCACCTTCGTTCTATTCTTGCTAAAGGTTTTCAAAAAGTGAGGCACGAAAGTTTCCTCTCCTACCCATGCGTCCTCCTTTGCCTGGTATTCAATCGCGACGGGAACGACAGCAAAGCCCTCTTTGGCAGCTAACTGAAAACCACCTTTGCGAAACGGGCGGGTTTTGGGTTCCATATGAGTGGTCCCTTCCGGGTAAATAAATACCGAGAAACCTTTTTTAAGGGTCTGATTCATCGTTTTCAGCGTTTGCAGGCGACTGCTTTTGTCTGTCCGTTTGACGTACATTACGCCCGTCATTTTTACGCTAAAACCAATCAGCGGCCAGTCAGCCACTTCGGCTTTGGCAACCGGCAATGCTTCAATTATCACCAACTCGGCGGCAGGGTCAATATAGGAGCGATGGTTGCTCACAAAGATATAGGTCCCTTTTGGAAGATTTCCCTGCGTTTCAACTTGCAGACCAAGTATTATCATGGCGGCATGAATAAATTTTTTGCGCCATTTAACTGACCATTTCAGGTCGTAACCCAAAATTAAAGTGCGCAGAATGAGAAAGGCCATGAAAGCCGCAAGGGTAATTGCCAATAGAATTGCTCGAAGGAAACCCCGGAATGTTGAAAACATAAAAAGTGATAATTGTTGAGCGGCAAAAATAATAGAATTTTCAGTACGGTAGTCGAAGCTTGAAGAATGCAGGTCTAGCTATACTCCAGGTTCCATGTCAGCATCTCAGTCCTCAAACTTCCCTCCTCAAAGCCTCCATCATCGAATAGGGAACATCCTTTAAATTCAAAAGGATGAAGCCGTCGAGACAATTGGAAAAATTGGGGTCGACGTTGAAGCTGATAAAGCGGGCATTGAGCCGGAGGTACTGCCTGATGAGGATGGGGATGCGAAAATGCATAGGTTCGATGTCCTCCACAAGGTGGTCGAGGGTTTTCATTTCGCTATTCAGGTTCTCCATCAGGAGGTCAATGTCAACTTTGTCGGTTTTGATTTTGAAGGACTTGCGGGGTTTGAGAAAAGCCGCCAATTCGTTGTCGAAATAATATTTTTTTATAAAAGCGACAATCAGGCTTTTGGAAATGTTCGAGTAATATTTGCTGATGCTGACCGGACCGTACAGGTAGCGGTATTGAGGATTCTTCAGGAGGAAAAACAAGATGCCCTTCCAAAGCAAAAAGAGAGGCAGGCGTTTCCGTTGGTAGGATTCGATAATGAACGACCTGCCCAATTCGACGGAATGCTTCATGATGGGGAAGAAGCCTTTTTTGATTTTAAACAAGCTGTGAATATAAAAACCTTCCAAGTCGTAGCGGTCGAAAATTTCGTCTCCTTTGCCGATGCGGTAGCCGCCGATAATTTGGCCGGATTCCCGCTCCCAAATGATGAGTTGGTGGTAATAAAGGTCGAATTCGTCAATGTCTCTGCGCTTGCCGGTGCCTTCTCCTACGGAACGGAAGGTAATTTCGCGCAGCCTTCCAATTTCCAGCAAGGCATTGGGGATGTCTTTGGCCGCAGCGACAAAAATATCAAAACTGCCTTGGGAAGCAACCAGATTTTCAAATTTTAAATTCTGAATTTCGTTTTTAATAAGTTGGCTATCAATGGGTTCTGCAATCGGTTGTGGCTGCTCCGGTTTCTTTTGGAAGGGGTATTGGAAAAAGCGTTTCACTTCCAGCAAAGATCCCAAGGCAAAAATTTTGGATTGCAAAAATACCCTGAAGTGGCTGATGCGTTCAAATTTTTGTTGCTCTTCAACCGAAATAGGGCTTCCGATTCGGACGGTCACTTTGAGAGGGTCCTGTTTGGCTCTTTTCAAAAGCTTGGCACGCAGACCCGATTGGAAAAAAGGATGAACGGAGGGAGTCAGGCGAAGTGGGACGATTGGCAAACCGTTCTTTTTGACCATTTTTAAGAGTCTGTTCAATTCTCTTTTTGTGGCATGGGCGTCCAACCTTCCACCAAAAAAGTCAATCAGTAAACCGACGGATTGGTTTGCTTCAGCAGCCGTTTTTAGAAGTTTAAAAAAACGTTTCAGGTAATCGGCATCTCCATTCTCATTTAAAATAAATTGATAGCCCGATAGACTTGTGGGCAGCAGATTTTTAGGGGCAACTACTTTGAAAGGAGTATTGAAACGATGGAAAATTTGTAGCAAAATTAATTCATCTATTCCTTCCAAAAACCGGTTGGAAATGCAAAGAAAAGGCGTAGCAGGAATGCGTTTCAAATCACTTTCATTGATTTCGAGGAGAATATTTTCCCTTTCCAGCAATTCGGCAATATGAGAAGTTTTGGCTTTTATGGCGAAACAATTTTGTATTTGAAAAGTACCTCTACTTTAGACAATGAGATTTTAGATAAAAGACAGAAACATGCCTTCTGAAAGCAGTGGGTGATGGGAACAAGGTAGGAGGAAAAGATTACGTTTTTTAAAAGCTAACCCTCAAAACCTAGATAAATGTGAAGTTCCTGAGTCTTTAATCATTAATCTTTTGTCTAAAGTCTTAAAGCAGAAGTACAAACCTAGTGAAAATTCGCTCAAACAATCTGCTCGGGAGGTGGCTTTTTCAACAATTCTTTGCAAATTGTCGGTTAATTCTGCTTCTGTTTTTCATCGAGTCTATAACCACAACAATCTGTTGCGATGCTTCATCATTTTCTAAACTATCTCTTGATTGCCGCAGTTTTAATTGGCATCCTCCCTGCCCCCCTTTTTGGGCAAGGGATGGAAAAACGCAAAGTCCACGACGTCAATTTTGAATTCCAAGCCTACCCGACGGGCTTGCTTCCGGGAATACAATTGGAGAAAGGCTTCGCGCACCACCATGCCGTCCAACTGCGCTTTGGTTATAATTGGGTGCGGCACCGGGGCCTAGGCGTACACGAGGATGAACGCGGCAATGGTTTTGGCTTCACCATTGGCTACAAACGCTATTTCAAAAGAAACTTTTATCGTTGGTTTGCCGGCTTTCGCAACGACCTTTGGTTCAACACGCTCGATTGGAAAGACAACATCGGAGAGGCGAATG
>CAZJYF010000109.1:0-9851 GCA_964549665.1 uncultured Saprospiraceae bacterium | reverse complement strand
AGTTGTTAGAATTGAAAGACCAAATCGAGAGCAAAGTCCGAACGGACATTGAAAAGCAACAGCGGGATTATTTTTTAAATCAACAACTAAAGACCATTCAGGAGGAGTTGGGTCAGAATCCCCAGGAGGAGGAATTATGGACACTCAGCGAACGGGCAAAAAAGAAAAAGTGGAGCAAACAAGTAAGAGAAACCTTTGAAAAAGAGCTAAATAAAGTCAAGCGCATCAACCCGCAGGTGGCTGAATATTCTGTGCAATTGAATTATCTGGAACTCTTGCTTGACCTACCCTGGAACGAATTCACCAAAGACAATTTTAATTTACTAAAGGTCAAAAAAATTCTCGACAAGGACCATTACGGTTTGGATAAGGTCAAAGAACGGATTTTGGAACATCTGGCCGTTTTAAAATTAAAGGGCGACATGAAAGCGCCGATACTGTGCTTGGTAGGGCCTCCGGGCGTTGGCAAAACATCGCTTGGAAAATCCATAGCCAAAGCCTTGAAACGGAAGTTTGTCAGAATGTCCTTGGGTGGTTTGCACGATGAATCGGAAATCAGGGGTCACCGCAAAACCTATATCGGAGCGATGCCAGGCCGCATCATTCAGGCCTTAAAGAAAGCAGGTTCCGACAACCCGGTCTTCATTCTGGATGAAATTGATAAAGTGGGAAAAGATTTTCGTGGCGACCCTTCTTCGGCGCTTTTGGAAGTTCTGGACCCGGAACAAAACGCTTCTTTTCACGACAATTATCTGGAGTTGGAATACGACCTTTCAAAAGTCCTTTTCGTAGCAACGGCGAACTCTCTAAACAGGATTCAACCGGCACTCCTGGATAGAATGGAAATCATTCATATCGGAGGCTATTCAACGGAGGAAAAAGTGGAGATCGCCAAACGACATCTCATTCCTCAACAGCGCGAGGAACATGGTTTGAAAGCAAAACAGATTCGGTTAAGCCCTCGAATTATCTCTAATATCATTCAAGAATATACCCGCGAATCGGGGGTTCGGTCCCTGCACCGCCAAATTGCCGGGGTGATGCGAAACATCGCCAAAAAAGTGGCCATGGAGGAACAATATGACGTTGGTGTAAAAGCGACAGACTTGAAAGGAATCTTGGGACCTGCCAGATATTCTAAAGACAGCTATCAGGAAGAACAAGTTCCCGGCGTAGCCGTTGGACTTGCCTGGACCAGCGTCGGGGGGGTTATTTTATTTATTGAAACGAGTTTGAGCAAAGGGAAAGGCAATTTGACCTTAACGGGCAATCTGGGGGCGGTTATGAAAGAGTCTGCCACCACCGCTTTGAGTTTCATCAAAGCAAAAAGCGAATCATTGGGCATTGACCAGAAAATTTTTGAAGAAAAGGATGTCCATATTCACATTCCCGAAGGTGCCATTCCAAAAGATGGGCCTTCGGCGGGAATTACGATGCTTACCGCCCTGACCTCACTTTTTACAGGCAAAGCGGTAAAACCGTTTTTGGCAATGACCGGTGAAATCACTTTGCGTGGGAAGGTATTGCCTGTGGGCGGCATCAAAGAGAAAATCCTGGCAGCAAAAAGAGCTGGCATTAAAGACCTGATTCTATGCAAGGAGAACCAAAAGCACATCGAAGAAATTAACACCGAATACATGAAAGGACTGACTTTTCACTACGTAGTAAAAATGGAGGAAGTATTGGACATTGCCTTGCAACCGGCGCCTTAATTAGGGTGGTTGAATGAACCCTTTTCTTTTGTAGAGGATTGAGATGCTTACGAGCCAAGTTAATTTGTCGTTAAAGCGTTTTGCGGATTTCCTCAAGTTTTATAAATGTCGTAATCTGCTGTTTGGAATATTTTGTTTTTCTATTTTATTATCCCTATCAAACCATTCCACTTTTAAGAGCGTCCTAAATAGCAGGGATAGTTTCACAAGAGATTGTCGGCGTAGTATTCTGAAAAAATCACTTTCAAATTGCATTAGCATGAATATCAGGATTTTGTTCATCATCCTTTTCCCCTTTTTCTTTTTCAATTTGCACATGGATGCACAAACAGTCCCCGGTAAAAAGTTGGTGCAGTTTTCCGGGATGGTATTGGACGGTTCGAACGAGGACCTCATCCCCGTTCCTTATACCAACATCATTATTAAAGATAAAGGAAGAGGAACCTACTCCGATTTTAGTGGTTTCTTTTCTATCGTTGTCGAAAAAGGGGATGTCATTGAATTTTCTGCGGTAGGCTATAAAACGGTCGAATTCCCCTTGCCCGATAGTTTAAATGAGGATCACTACTCCATCGTTCAGTTAATGACTCAGGACACTATAAACTTGCCGGAAACGGTTGTATTCCCCTGGCCAAGTCGCGAACATTTTAAGCTCGAATTTCTTGCCATGGACGTTTCCTCCGAAATGCAGGATAGAGCCAAGAAAAACCTCGCCAAAGAAAGCCTCGAAAGAATGAGAAACATCGTCGTTTCGGACGGCAATGAAAACGCCGATTTTTACCTTCGTCAGCAAGCCCAATCTTATTACTACATTGGCGGTCAAACCCCGCCTATGAATATCTTCAATCCAATTGCCTGGAAAAAGTTTTTTGACGCGTGGAAACACGGTGCTTTTAAGAAAAAGAAAAAACGGTGAAGTTAGTAGTCATTGGTCAATAGAGGTCATTGAGGATTTGTCAAGTCACTATTTCAATTCCAAAAGGGCAGGTCGCTGCGATATTTCGTGATAACAAATCACCCCTTCGCCAAAATAATGCGCAACCATACTTTTTCTAGTCGCCCCCTTATGGGTTACGGGACTTCCTCCGTGCAATAAATTGGCGTGCCAAATAAAGACGTCTCCCTTCTTGCCGATAAAGTATTTCTCTTCCAAATGATTCTCACGGATAGTTGCTTCCACTTTGTCCTCGTAATTTTTGTAGCTGCGCTCGCCCAATTTCCATTTGGTGTTGCCGGAAGGATAATCCTGACAGGTGATGTAAGGAAGGCGATGACTCTTGGGGTAATAAATGAGCGGTCCGTTGCCTTCGTGGCAGTCTTCCAATGCCGTCCAGGTGGCAATCAGAAACCCTTTGGGTTCGGTCATCATGTGAATGCTGTCGGAATGTACCCGTTGTTCGCTTCCCTCGCGGAAATTGATAGTTTGAAAAGGAATGACTTTTCGTCCCAGGAGGAAGCGGAGGAGTTGGAGGATTTTGGTGTTTTTGAAAAAACCTTTTTCAATGAGGGTGGAAAAGCGATGGGCATCCATGATTTTCCTTCCGGTATAATTGAAACCGGTTTTGCGTTGTTCCAAAAGTCTGTCCACCTCTGAATTCAGTCTTTGTACTTCTTGCCCTGTGTAAAATCCCTTTAAAATGAGGTAGCCGTTTTCGATAAAGTTTAGCATCTGTTTCTGGATATCTTTGGAAAAACTATGAAATTTAGGATGTTGCAGTATTGCTTTTGGTGCTTCCGGCAGGTCGAGCCATGGGATTTCCGCCGGTTGGTTTTTAAAATCATGACTCCCGATGGGGGCGAAAATGCTTTTTTGGAGACCCTGCTTTTTGTAAAGCATTTTGTTGTGTTTTAGCTTTTTCCTGTTTAGAAAATTATTGATAATATAAACTACTTTCAAGCTTCTAAGGAAGCCCGTATATTTTTTGAAAACATCTCTGAGTGAAAACATATTTCTCGAATTTTAAATTTAATATCTCTGACAAACAGCTTTTGAGATTTTGTAGCTTTGCGCAGCTAAATAAGAAGAATGGGAAAAAGGCCCCTTGCCCTTCTTCCTTCAAACCTAAAAACCTCTTGCATGAAAGTAATTGAATATTTTGAGAAAGCAAACGGACAGACCTTAATCTCTTTTGAAGTGCTTCCACCTTTAAAGGGGGGCAGCATGCAGGCTATTTTCGACATGCTTGACCCTTTGATGGAGTTCAAGCCTCCGTTTATAGATGTCACCTATCACCGGGAGGAGTTTCTTTACAAAAAGAGGTCAAGTGGATATTATGAAAAAATTGCCATTCGCAAGCGACCCGGCACGGTTGGAATTTGTGCTTCCATCATGCACCGGTATGGGGTGGATGCGGTTCCTCATTTGATTTGTGGTGGTTTCTCGAAAGAAGAAACCGAAAATGCTTTGATTGACCTTAGTTTCCTGGGGCTTGAAAATGTCCTGGCAATTAGGGGGGACGCTCGAAAATTTGATGGCAAGTTCGTCCCCGAACCCGAAGGGCATTCCTATGCACTCGACTTGGTGAAGCAGATTGTGGAAATGAACGGAGGGAAATATTTGGATGAAAATATTGAAAACGGCGAAAAGACGGATTTCTGCATCGGCATCGCCGGCTACCCGGAAAAGCATTTTGAAGCGCCCAACCAAAAGATTGACCTGCAATACACCAAAGCCAAAGTTGATGCCGGCGCGAATTACATCGTCACCCAAATGGTTTTTGACAATAAATGTTATTTTAAATATGTGGATGACTGTAGGAAGGCTGGCATCAATGTTCCCATCGTACCAGGTCTGAAACCATTGACAAAAAAATATCAACTCAACTCAATTCCTCGCTTGTTTCATGTGGATTTGCCGGATGACTTGACACACGAGATGGAAAAAGCTAACAGCCCCGAAGCTCGGCAGCAAGTAGGCATGGAATGGTGCGTCATGCAGTCAAAAGAGTTAAAAGAAAGAGGAGCCCCCTGCCTGCATTTTTATACCATGGGCGATGCGGATATTCTCAGAAAAATCGCAGAGCAGGTTTTTTAGAACAAAAGCACCCGGACCATCCGTTTAATAAGGGTTAAAAATAACTTGGTGGGGTATTAAAGCGGCTGACAATAAACCGAATGAAGCAAGTGAGGTGGTGATGACTTCAAGTCAACACCTCACTACCTCCGTCAAGGATATAAGCTGCAAATTTCTGGTTTTTTAATGTAGTTTAGCCTTTCGACCTTTACTCCTCCGACAAGGCGAACGCCAAATAAACATCTCCCGATTTGGTGTCCAATTTACCCCCGCCTGCTGCGACGACTACGTATTGTTTCCCATCAATTGCATAAATGGAAGGAGTGGCGTATCCCGCAGCGGGAAGTTTCGTTTCCCACAACAATTTACCCGTTTTTTTATCAAAAGCTCTGAATTTTTCATCCGGAGTGGCTGCGATAAAAACCAAACCACCCGCCGTCACGACAGGGCCCCCGTAGCTTTCCGAACCTGTTGTCGGTATTCCTTTTGCTGAAAGTTCGGGGTACTCCCCAAAGGGGATTTTCCATACAATCTCCCCCGTATTCAAATTGATTGCATTCAGCGTACCCCAGGGAGGCTTTATGGCGGGGTAACCATCCGGTGTCTTGAAGCGATGATAGCCTGTCATCAAATAGGGGTAAGACCAGCTTGATGTTAGGCTATCGGGTTGAATGTCAGAAGCTTCTATTTTTTCATCAGAGCCAAAAAGGAAAGCGACAACTGCCTTCACCTCCCCCGCAGAAAGGTAATTGGTGGCGGGCATCATTCCCTTTCCGTTTTGAATTACCTGCGCCACATCTTCTTCGTCCATCCGTTGGTTTAAATCAATCAAAGAAGGGGCTTGAAAAATGGATGCGCCTTCTAAATCCAGACCATGACAGCGCATACATGTGGTGTTGTAGATGTTTTTTCCTTGCGTTGCCAAATAACCGTCATCTTCCGGTATATAGGGGACCATCTGAACAACCCAGGGCATTTCGCTGGCATTGATGTAGATAATATTTGTTTGAGGGTCTACGGCAGCACCCCCCCATTCCCCGCCACCATCAAAACCGGGAAAAATAAAAGTGCCCACTTCACTAGGAGGGATGAAGGGTTCTCCTTCCAGGCTATTCTCCCAAATAGCTTTTGCGAAAGCATTGGCCTTGGGGCTGCGGGTGGTCAAATCTTCTTCTCGGACTCTTTGCCGGGCGAAGGGAGGCGGTTTTGTCGGAATAGGTTGGGTGGCAGCAGCTTTTTCATTTTTTAATTGGGAAGCGGGAACGGGCCGTTCTTCCACCGGGAAAAGGGGCTGGCCGGTTTGGCGGTCGAGAAGGAAAATGTAAGCGGATTTGGTCACTTGGGCTATGGCGTCAATTTTTTTACCATTGCGTTCAACGGTCACGAGGTTGGGCGGACAAGGCAAATCTCTGTCCCAAAGGTCGTGGTGCACGGTTTGGTAGTGCCAAATGCGTTTGCCTGTGCTTGCGTTCAACGCAATGACGCAGTTGGCGAATAGATTGTCCCCTTCCCGGTCGCCTCCGTAAAAATCGAAAGACGCTGAACCCGTCGGAACAAAAACCCAGCCCCGTTTTTCATCTAGACTCATCCCGCTCCAAGCATTGGCACCGCCACTATTTTGCCAGGCGCCTTCCGGCCAAGTAGCATTTCCAAATTCGCCGGGAAGGGGGATGGTGTGAAATATCCACTCAATCTTCCCGCTGCGTATGTTGTAAGCACGTATATGCCCGGGGGCTGCCCCCATACTTTCGGAAACCCTTGACCCCATAATCAAAAGGTCCTTATAAACTATTCCTGGAGAAGTGGAAATTATGAATAAATCGGCTGCATCCCTACCTAACCCATTGTGCAAATCTACCTTTCCACCTGCTCCAAAATCCTTTTTCAGTTTACCCGTTTTGGCATCGATGGCGTATAAAAAAGCCCCGGCGCTATAAAGCAATCGCTCCTCAAGACCATCTGACCAGTAGGCGAGTCCGCGGTTGACGCCCATTCCAAACAATTGATAATTTCCATCAAAAGGATCGAATACCCAAAGTTCTTCGCCGGTAGCAGCATTCAGGGCAAAGCATTTTAATTTTGGGGAGGTTCCGAATAATATACCATCGATAATCAATGGATTGCACTGGATTTGGGAACGATTGCTGCTATCGCGGTCGCCGGAGTAATATCTCCATGCTATCCTTAGCTTTGACACATTTTCGACATTGATTTGGGCGAGAGGAGAGTAGTGGTTTGTTCCCGGTCCCCCTAAATACCAAGCCCAATCGGTGTCTTGAGGAAAAGCGTTTGTATCCTTGTTCGGTTCGCAGGCGGAAATTTGAAACAGCAGGCAAGCAAGGAGAAAAAGTTTAAATATTGTAAGAGGTTTGGCCATGAAAAGTCGTTTTGCGTTTTTCAAAATCAAAGAGGGGGAGAATTTTTTCATAGTTCCTCCCCTTTTCACCGGAAATTTAGGAGGAAGTGATTTTTAAAACACAGTGGGCAGATGAAAGGCACCAAATTAAAACTATTGAACCGGTAAATTACAAAACCTTGCGGAAAATGCGCCTTTAATTTTCTGTTAGGTGCTGTGGGAAGGAAAAATGAAACCGTTAAGAAGCCCATCCTTCCAAGAATGGCAGGAATGTCCAATTTTTTGTACCTAAGGCATTAGGGAAAAACGACCCTGTTTTTTCCGGCATAAATGTTAAAGGAATCGTTTTTTAAAAATCCAATGAGTGTCATCCCCGCTTCTGCTGCCAATTTTACGGCAAGGCTTGATGGCGCTCCAACTGCTGCGATGATCGGAGCGCCTGCCATCAGGGACTTCTGCACCAATTCAAATCCGATGCGACCGCTTACTAAAATTAAAAAATCAGACAGTGGAATTAGCCCTTTTGCCAAAGCAAGTCCGACCAGTTTATCCACCGCGTTATGCCTGCCGATGTCTTCTCTAACGATAAGCAAGTTGCCTTCCGAATCGAATAAGGCTGCTGCGTGCAAACCACCGGTGTCGCTGAAAACAGATTGCCTTTCGAGTAAAATTTGGGGCAGTTTAAAGAGGGTAGTTGAACGGAAAAGTGGATGATTTTCCACTAATTCAAAAATACTCTGCGTCCGGACTGCCTCAATAGAAGCTTTGCCACATAAACCGCAGGCAGAGGAGGCATAAAAGTTCCGCTCCAGCTTTTTTAATTCAAAATCCGCAGCCGGGTCTAACTCTATCAAAATAATATTTCCCGCAGATTCCGGATCCCTCGTTGAAACGTATTCCATTTTCAGGATGTGCCGTTTTGCTTCAATAATACCTTCCGTAAGCAAAAATCCCATTGCCCATTCAAAATCATGGCCGGGGGTTCTCATGGTTATGGCGATGCTCTTTTGCTGCCGGGCCTTCACTTTGCCAAAAGCCAACCGGATCTCCAACGGCTCTTCGACAGCCAAAAAATCTTTCTTTTCAAACGCTCCCCCCACAATTGATTTTGTCACTTTCATCTTTAAAATCGCCTTCATTTTTCCTAAATTATTGTTAAACCAAGCTTATTAACTGGCACAAAAGCATCTTTTGCTGCCTTTGATGAACATTTTTATATTTTTTTCTTTTATCTTTACATATCGTTTATTTTCATGAGATTATAATTTGTTAATTAGCTTAAGGTCGCACCATTGCGTGCGACTTTTTTATAATAAGAATATTACTTTCACCACGCATTACAGGGGCAGGAACAGATTGCCCGCTTTTCTTTTGCCCAGGACCCACCAACCCATGCCACTCATAATCGAAATCAAAGCCAACTGCCTCCATCCCGAAAAAATTCGCAAAATTTTGGAAGCCAAAAATGCAAATTTTATTGGCATTGACCATCAAATTGACACTTATTTCAAAGTGCATTCCGGGCGTTTGAAATTGCGGGAAGGCAGTATCGAAAATCACCTCATTCATTACCAAAGGACAAATATAGCAGGGCCAAAAAAATCGGAGGTGTTGCTTTACTAATCGCAACCAGATTCTTCTTTGAAATCACTGCTGACAGCTGCTTTGGGCATTTTGACAATTGTAGATAAAAAGCGTGCTATCTATTTCATTGACAATGTAAAGTTTCACATTGACGAGGTGAAGAACTTGGGCTCTTTTGTAGAAATCGAAGCAATCGATGAAGATGGAACGATAGCGCAAAGCAGGTTGGAAGAACAATGTCGGCACTTTATGGACTTGTTTGACATTCGAAAAAAAGATTTATTGGAGGTGTCTTACAGCGATTTGCTTCTATCTGAAAAAAAGGGTTGTATTAAAGCCTAAAGTCAGGATTTTGAAACCGGATTTTTTTTAGTTTAATTTGCCTTAACTTTGTGGAAACAAAAAAATTTAATGATGGTAAACAAAGCCACCGTTTTAAAATATATCAATGAGTTGCCCGATGAATTTCCCATAGAAGAATTGATGGAAAGGTTACTTTTTATTTACAAGGTGGAAGTAGGTCTTGAAGAGTCCAAAAAGGATCAAATTACGCCACATGACCAGGTAAAAGAGAGATTTAATAAATGGCTCAAATAAATTGGACGGATAAAGCATTGGAAGACATTGACAACATCATTCAATTCTATGCTTCTCAATCTGAGAACTACGCCAAAGTGCTCACCCAACGAATTTTCAATAAAGTTGAATTGCTGAATTCATTGCCTTGGATAGGCAGAGTAGTGCCAGAGTTAGAGTATGAATTTGTGAGGGAAATAATTATTGGTCCTCATAGAGTAGTCTATCACATAGTATCGAAAGAAAGGATTGACATTTTAAGAGTTCATCATAGTTCACTTCCTCTTGACATTCAACAAATCTGAATCAAAATCTTTTCCAGCCAAACTCCTCCTTTTCGGAGAGCATTCCATCCTCAAAGGGTCGCAGGCGCTCGCTTTGCCATTTGCCAATTTCTCAGGCCAATGGCAGCAATTGCCGACTGAACGATTCAAGGAAAAAGCGAACAAACAGCAAAAACTTCCCGCCTTTTTGGATTATCTGACAAGCCTGCAAAACGACGGCAAACTGCTTTGCCAAATGGCAATTCCTGCCTTCAAAAGGGCATTGGAAGAGGGTCTTTATTTCGACTCCAATATCCCCACTGGTTATGGCGTCGGTAGTTCCGGGG
>CAZJYF010000108.1:7852-9857 GCA_964549665.1 uncultured Saprospiraceae bacterium | reverse complement strand
TTTTACATTTTCACAAAAACTCACAAAGAGTAGTGTAGTGGGAGTGAAATTATGCACCATTTGAATGCAAGTGCTGGAAGCACTGTTCAAAACTTCGTTCCTGATGCAGTAATATTTTTTCTTTGTGCAACTTTTATAACAACTATCTCCCGCGCACTACCTCGCCAACAAAATATCGCCGCTGAACAGCTCTGTTCTTCCGTCGATAAATTCGATTTCTGCGAGCCAAACAAAAACGGCTGGGTCTAAAATTTTACCCCTGTAAGTCCCGTCCCAACTATTGTTAGGGTCTTCAGCCAGAAAATTAGTAGCAGTAAAAACCAATGCACCTCTCCGGTCAAAAATTTTTAAATCTTTAATTTGACGCACGTCGCTGCCCCCGTAAATGGTAAAAAGGTCGTTCGTGCCATCGCCGTTTGGCGTAAACGCGTTGGGGATGAAGACCCGCCTTTTCCGGACTACGTTGATGCGAATTTGATCGCTCGCCCGGCAATTGGTCGGTCCGTCGATAATGGTCACTTTCACCACCGTCGATTCGAACGGTTTCAGCATTTCCTCTGCTCCGCAATCCAGGCAATTGAATTGCTCGGCAGGTTCCCAAATATAGGTCAATCCGCTAAAATTGGTGGTCGCTTCCAAAAGGACGGAATCGCCTAAATTAAGAGTCAAATCCCCTCCGAGGGAAACTGCCAGATCTGGTGGTCCTTCGATGGTCGCTTCGTATTCCTTCACACAACCGGCAGCGTCGGAGACGAAGAAAGCTTGTGTTCCGGCGGTTAATCCCCTCAAATTGGGGTCGGGAAAGAAGGAGATACCATCCTTGGAAAAAGAGTAAGGTGGCGTTCCACCCACCACATTTTCAATCAAAATCAAACCTGCATCCACCGGGTCATCGCAAGTAATTCCAACCGAGGAAAAGGTGGCGATAATATCAGCCGGTTGGGATACGGTGAACGAATCAAAAGCGGGACAACCCTTGTCGTTGGTGACGGTGACGAAATAGGTTCCAGCCGAAATATTTTCAGCAACTGCGTTGTTGCCTCCCTGTGACCAATTCCAGGCAAAACTGTCTCCCGGACCGGAAACCGTTGCCTCCAAAACCCCGTCCGATTCCCCAAAGCAGGAAATGTTTTTTTTCTCTGAAATAGCCACCCCAACCGGTTCGGAAGGGGCATTGACAACCAACGTAGAGACGGCGGTACATCCGTTGAAATTGGTCGCGGTGACGGAATACGTTCCTTCGGGCAAGCCGGAAACTATCTCTGTCGAATCGCCCGTATCCCAAGCAAATTGAAGCGGGGTTCCATTGGTGGTAACGGCTGCACGACCGTCGTTGCCTTCGAAGCAGGAAACCGCTTGAATTTGAATGGCTGTTGCAACAAATTCTTCCGGTTCGGTGACGGCAAAGGAAAAATTGGCGAGGCAGGAGTTGGCATCCGATACGGTGAGAAAGTAGGTCCCAGCACAGAGAAAATTTAGCGAATCGCCACTGCCGCCGCTAGACCAATTCAATTGGTATGGGGGCGTTCCACCCTCAATATGGACGCTTAAACTACCGTCGCATTCTCCAAAGCAGGAAGTGTTTTGGGAATTGGAAAAACCCAGTTTAAGAGAAGTGGGTTGGAAAATTTCCACGCTAAAAGTAGTGTCGAAATTGACATTCGAAATGGTAATCAAATATTGGTCGGCGGGGAGGTTCTCGATGTGCACAAATTCTCCATTCGTTTCAATATTTCCCGCCCCACTCAGGGTGCTGATGCTGTTAATCCAAGTGAAGGAGTAGGGGGGTGTGCCGCTTGTTGCGGAAAGGCTAATTACCCCGTCCGAATCCCCGAAACATTTTAAAGTGTCCGTTGTGAAAAAAGGAATAAAATTAGTGAGAAAGGGCATCACGAAGCAACTGTCATCGCTACAATCGTTGGTGTCCATGACGGTGACGCAGTACGTAGCGTTTCCAACCAAATTCATCCCCAACGAATCCGTTTGGCCATCCGACCAAAGGAAG
>CAZJYF010000108.1:0-7752 GCA_964549665.1 uncultured Saprospiraceae bacterium | reverse complement strand
GTTTCCAACCAAATTCATCCCCAACGAATCCGTTTGGCCATCCGACCAAAGGAAGCTGTAATTGCCAGCGCCGCCTGTTGCAGATGCAACAGCAGAACCATTCGCATTTCCTTCTCCGACCCCCGTTTGCAAAATGGTAAAATCAATGGCGACTCGCTCCAGGACGGTCAGGTTGGTCACCACAATGCTGTCGCAACCGCTAGGCAGCATCAGGGTGTCGCGGTATAAGCCCGGCTGCGAATAAAGGCTGTTGCCGACGGAAAAACTATCCCCGGCACAGAGGATTACCTCTTGATTGAAAATGGGGGTTTCATCCCCAGCGTCGGAAACGCGGAGCGTGAAAAGCCCTCCAATTTCGGGAAATGCGCCGTCTACCAAAATGAAATACTTTTGTCCAGGATTGAGACAGGATAGTTCCAGGTTTTCATCCAAATTGGCGCCCGACCACGCGTAATCAATTTGGCTGAAAAGCCCCGCGCACGAATTGTCGGAAGATTCAAAAACAACCAATTGGATGTTGATGGGGTCATCGCCCGCAGGGGGTGGCAGGTCGCTGATGCCTTCGATTAACACATGACCGCTGAGCGGTGGAGAAAAAGTAAACCAAACGGATTGCTGGCTTCCGATGCTGTTAATCGGAGGGTCATCCGAATTGGATGAACAAACATTCGCTCTCAAGCCCGAACTGACCGAGCCGCCCTCCGGTACAAGGCCCAAGTCCATTGCTCCACAAATTAAATCATTTTCCTCGACCGTTCCCAAGTCCTTAATTTCCAAACCAAAATACCCTTCCAACTGCCCCGGGGGATTGTCAACAACGCCGTCAATCAGCACAAAATAAGCGTGATTGGGTTGGAGACAATTTGCAAGCAGACTTTCGTCGTACAAGGCAGAATGGAAACTGTCGTCGAGCAGGGTGAAATTTCCGGTGCAGCTTCCGTCGTCCGATTCGTAGAGCGCAAGTTGAAGGTTGATGGGATTGCCCACATTGGCAGGGTCGCTGATGGCGTTGATTTTGATAAGCGTGCCGGGATTATTCCCGGTGGTGAACTGAAACCAAACGCCCTCGTTATTGACCCAATTGGCACCCTGGGTAGTGGGGTTGGGTTCGTTAAGGTTAGTAGCGCATATGTTGTTGAAAAGTCCGTTGGAAATGTCGCCCACAGAAGAATTGAAGTCGAGGATTCCAAAGTCAATTGCGTTGCAAAGTTCATCGTTGATGCTTCCTGGAATGCCACTGGCCGCAATGGTAAAATGGACTTGACCCCCCGATTCCAATCCATCTGGCAGTTTCAAAGTGAAATCGCTGCTACCCTGGGCTGGAATGGGGAAATTCTGACAAATTTCGGCGAGGCAGGATTCCCCGATATCGCAATTAATAAAGGGATTCGGGTCGTTTTCAAAGGCTTTGAAACAAATTTCAATCGCAGATGGGATATTGGCAAAACATTGAAAATCAACGTTGTATTGGGTGTTTGGCGTAGCATTGAAGCAATTGCCGTTTTTCGGATAGGTCCGCCATCCTTCGTTTTGAATATTCACGCTCCAAAAGGGATCCGGCTGCCCAATGATGTCCCCACAGGTCGTTGTGGAGGAACCGCTGTTGATGATGATTTGCAGGTTGAATTGACTAAAAACAGGGGCTGTGGTCAACAAAAACACCCAAATTGCTGCAAGCCTGGGGTTGCGAAAAATTTTCATGCAGGAATTTTTGGATTATGTAAATTTCCGGTTGAATACGATTTAAGAGAAATCTTTATTGAATGGATGTTTCCATGACCTTGAAGGAAAACTTCTCCTTTGTGGTAGAGAGTGGTGGGTAGAAAGATGCACAAATTGAGTGGGCAATTTTAAGAAAAATACGGTTGCTTTACTAATTTTTGGAAGCAAAATTTGCGATGCACCAATCAATTTGCGAAATCTAGCAGATTTAGTAAATTTCAATTCAACGAATTAGAGATATGCTAAATTTTACATGAGGTTCGGATAAATCTTCCTGATTATCAACAACTTAACCCCGGAGGGGTGACTCCGTTTGTAAGAGTTTTGGATAATCCAATAGAAGCGCCTTGAAATGCGGCACATGGAGGACGCACCTAAAGACGCTAAACAGTTGATTCTCACAAACCTACAACCGGGGTCACTCCTATACATACGTTTGTATCGGAGTTTTTCTTTATCCAAAACTCATGTAAAATTTAGGAAACCCAAGCACCCAAATATCTAAAAAAAATAACTTGCCCTTTTGCTATATTTGCCAAAAACGAAATCTTTTGGGAACAAAAAACGACACGAGCAGATCGAAAAAAACGCAGGCTACCGGAAAAGGGACGCCCCTGATGCAGCAATATTTCACAGTTAAGGCAAAATATCCCGACGCCATTTTGCTGTTCCGGGTCGGCGATTTTTACGAAACTTTTGGAGAAGATGCGGTAAAGGCATCCAAAGCCCTCGGCATCGTTTTGACCAACCGGAATAATGGCGGCAGCAAAATCGAGCTGGCAGGTTTTCCGCATCATGCGATGGACATGTACCTCCCTCGTTTGGTTCGGGCAGGCTACCGGGTAGCCGTTTGCGACCAATTGGAAAAACCGAGTCCCTACAAAAAAATTGTAAAAAGGGGCGTGACGGAAGTAGTGACTCCGGGCGTTGCCGTTGACGAAAAATTATTGGACCACAAATCCAACAATTTTCTTGCGTCGCTTTGTTTCGGCAAGCAGAATAGGGTAGGGGTTGCTTTTTTGGATATCTCCACCGGCGAGTTTTTTGTTTGCGAAGGCGATTTGAGTTATACCGACAAATTGTTGCAGAGTTTCCTGCCCTCCGAAGTCCTGTTTTCAAAAAGCCGGTCGAGAGAATTTGAAAAAAAATTCGGCGATAAGTTTTACACCTTCTCGATGGACGAATGGGTTTTCACCTTCGACTATGCCCGCGAGAAATTACTTGAACACTTTGAAGTTCAAACGCTTAAAGGCTTTGGAATAGAAGAATTTGAGTTGGCTCAAATCGCCGCAGGGGCCATTTTGCACTACCTATCCACCACGGAAAATAAAAATCTGAAGCACATCACCCGCCTCAGCCGCATTCAAGCTGAACACTACGTATGGTTGGATCGCTTTACGATTCGAAACCTGGAATTGCTGTACAGTCCCCACGAGACGGGCGTTCCTTTGCTGAAGATTTTGGACAAAACAATCTCGCCAATGGGGGCGCGCCTGCTGAAAAAATGGATTGTGTTGCCCTTGACTTCAGGGGAAGCCATCGATGCCCGCCTGGAAGTGGTGGATTATTTTTTGAAAAACCAAGATTTGAGCGTCGAATTGGAGGAATACATTCGCCAAATTGGGGATTTGGAACGACTCATATCAAAGGTGCCTTTGGGGAAAATTAATCCTCGGGAAGTGGTTCAATTGCGAAGGTCCATGGAGGCGATTGAACCAATTAAGGTGCTATTGGGGGCAAGTGAAAATACGTCCTTGCAAAAAATTGCAGGCAAGCTGAACCCCTGCAAAAGCATGCGGGATGAAATAAAGCGCCAACTCGTGGAGGAACCGCCTGCCAATTTGAACAAGGGTGGGGTCATTGCTTCCGGCTTTCACGAAGTGTTGGATGATTTGCGCCACGTGGTCAACAACAGCAAAGAGTTATTGTTGGACATTCAGCGGGCGGAAGCTTCCCGCACCGGCATCGATAACCTCAAGATAGGCTTCAATAACGTTTTTGGCTATTACCTCGAAGTGACCAACAAATACAAAGACAAGGGGCTGGTACCGGATAATTGGGTGAGAAAGCAAACGCTGACAAATGCCGAACGCTACATCACCGATGAGCTTAAAAAGTTGGAAACCAAGATTTTGGGAGCAGAGGAACGCATTCTGGAACTGGAGGATCAACTCTTTGAGAGCCTGGTATTAACCCTGGCAGACTTCATTCCTCCCGTGCAGCAGGATGCCAGCCTCATTGCCCGGATTGACTGTTTGCTGGCTTTCGCCAAAATTGCCCAAAAGAACAATTACTGCCGCCCAAAAATCAACGACGGCTTCGCCATCGACATCATTTCCGGACGGCATCCCGTCATCGAACAGCAGATGGAATTGGGGGAGAGCTACGTGCCCAACGACCTTTATCTCGACAATGATTCCACCCAAATTTTGATGATTACCGGACCGAACATGTCCGGGAAATCTGCCTTGCTCCGGCAGACGGCTTTGATTTGCCTGATGGCCCAGATGGGTTCTTTTGTCCCCGCCCAAAGCGCTCAGTTGGGGCTTTTAGACAAAGTGTTCACCCGGGTCGGCGCTTCCGATAACATCTCCTCCGGCGAATCGACTTTCATGGTGGAGATGAACGAAACGGCCAGCATCATGAACAACATCTCCGACCGTAGCCTCCTCCTCTTGGATGAAATTGGTAGAGGAACGAGCACCTACGACGGCATCTCCATCGCCTGGTCAATCGCCGAATATTTGCACAGCCAGACGGGCGCTCGCGCAAAAACTTTGTTTGCCACGCATTACCACGAATTGAATGAATTGGCGAATAAATTTCCCCGCATAAAAAATTACAACATCGCCGTTAAAGAAATCGGGCACAAGGTCATCTTCCTGCGCAAATTGGTGCCCGGCGGCAGCGAACACAGCTTTGGCATCCACGTAGCGAAGATGGCGGGCATGCCTCGAAGCATCGTCGAACGGGCCGCCCACATCCTCTCCCAACTGGAGCAAAAGCGGATAGAAAATGAGGAAGAAACCGCCGACGGCATCAAGACCAAAAGTGCCGAAACCCAGCAAATTGCCCAGCAAAGCCTCCAATTGAGCATCTTTGATACCGTGGATCACACCGCCGGAAAATTGAAGGGAGCCTTGCAGGACTTAGACCTCAACTCGATGACGCCCATCGAATGTATGCTGAAACTAAATGAGTTGCGCAAAATTGTGGAGGAGGATTGAAAGGTTTTGATTGACCAAAACTAAATAAAAATGATTATCTTTAAAATAAAAAATGCGGGTAACAGATGACAAATATTTTAATGACTACCAGAAGGCTATTGAAATTGATTTGTCGGAATTGTTTTATTCGATAGATTTTTCCAATGAAAAAATAGATTTGGGTTACCGGATTAAAGCGTCTGCGGTATTCTCGTCGAATATTGAAGGGAATCCGGTTGATTTGAATTCATTTATGAATTCCTTATTGGGGAAACAACCATTTAAACCCCAAAAAGAAATACAGGAAATAGCCGATTTAATTGCGGCATATGAATTTGCCAAGGACAACAAATTGAATGAAAGGAACCTGCTGAAGGTTCATAAAATATTGAGTAATACCTTGATGATTAAGGATAAACAAGGGAAATACAGGAATGATAGGATGGGGGTGTTCGACAATACGGGCTTAGTTTATTTAGCGGTAGAACCCCAGTTTGTCGAAGAAAAGATGAAGGAGCTTTTTAAAGATATTAACACCCTTAAGAAAAGGAGATTGTGCATCGAAGAATTGTTTTATTATGCCTCTTTAATCCATTTGAAATTTGTCCATATTCACCCCTTTTGGGATGGAAATGGAAGGGCTGCAAGGTTATTGGAAAAATGGTTCCTGGCTGAAAAAATTAATAGTCGAGCCTGGAAAATTCAGTCGGAAAAATATTATAAAGAGCATCTTTCAGATTATTATGAATACATTAATCTTGGCGTAAATTACTATGAATTGAAGTATGAAAATTGTGTTCCTTTTTTGACATTACTGGCGCACTCATTGATAGAGGAAAAATGAAACTTGCTCCCGCTATATCTGCCACCCAAAGTGCCCGGGCGAATTTCCAATCTGTTACCCATTTTCCTGGAAAAACAATTATTTTTATTCCACACCTTTAAATAACTGTTTTTTCCAAGTAGTGCCGAATAATAACCATTATTCACAAAAAATAACCTTTTTTCATTGCCACACAACTCCGGAATCAGGAAAGCTAGACGGGTATGCCGCCATTATAGCTGCGTTTGAAATGCCCGTTAGGATGGTCGCTTTACTGGTTCGGTTTTTAGAACAAAACCAATGTGTTGCGCAAAATTGTGGAGGAGGATTGAAGGGTTTTGAGGTGGGCAGATGTTGTGGAGTAGAGGAAGAGAAATAATTCATTTGGAGTCAGGCACGGTAGAAAGTGCTTCGAAAAAATCGACACTCGGTAAGCGTAATTCCCTCGAATAAGGATTGAGAACATAAGTAGGTAACAAAATTGCATATTCCCTCCAACAAGAGGCAAACCCACTCTTCATTCGACTATTGAGACCTGCAAATAAACCGTTTGCTATTCATGCAGTCCAAGAAAAAATTTATTTTTATGCAAATGAAATACACCATAACAATTACGGTTTGGCTGCTGAGTTTTACCGCAAAAAGTCAAACATTTAATTTATCTGTAAATAATGGACTTGGTTCTGGCACTTTTAATGAAGGAGATACAATTCATGTCTGGTAAGACGCCGTATTTGGAGATTCGGTTTTCATCAACTGGACAGATGCTGGCTCAAGCTATTTAACTTCGTATAATGAGTGGCATACCACGCTGTTTGTACCAGAAGGAACAGGTGCTGGAAATATTAGCCTTTCTGCAAATTACGATGTAATTCCTCCATCAACAATAATCGATTCAAAAAGTTATTTGCTTTTTGGGGAAAACTCAGGCATCCTTTCAAATGTAATGAAGGAAACCTTTTATGCAATCCCTTCCTCTCCAAAAGGGCTTGTCTTTCTACTGCACGGTACCGGAGGTACAGGAGAGAGTTTTTTCACAAAATATGAAAGAGTTAATCTTATAAAAGACCTTGTCTTTGCGGGTTTTGCTGTCTTCACGCTCGATGCAAATGAACGAACCATGGGGGATCAAAATGGAGATGGACAAATAAGATGGATAACTTCTAATGCAGGCTTGGCTAATGCAAATAATAATATCGATATAAAAAATATTGAGTCTTTAAAGGATTCGGTCATTATCGATTTTAATTTCCCCTCAAATATTCCATGTTTTACTTTAGGGATGTCGGCGGGAGCGGTTTTCAGTGACATTTGTGCTTCTGCCCTTAATTTTAATGCTTCTGCACATATAACAGCAAAGGGCAAACCGGGAACATACACAAGGCCGGATATTGTTCCTGTTATTTGGGTAATGGCAGAGAATGACCATAACGAAAGTGCAGATAATGAGGTAGCCTTCAACAATTTTTCGACAATGAGTGCTAGCCAAATAGCTGAATGGTATTTATTCAAACGCTCTCCCGTTTATCCCAAAAGATTTTTGAGAAGTTTGAACAATATAAGCGAAGTACAATCAGAAAGTGTTTTTCACCGGCTACTATCAAATGGATTTTTGGATGAAGATCGTTTTTTAACCGTTTTAGACATCAGTCTTATTCCGATTAGTTTGTTGGATAATTTAGGTCTCACTTTCGAACAGAAGTTGGATATTAGACAGCAATTACTAGTTGTGAACGCTGACCATGTTTTGCATTCGGATTTTAATAAAAATATTATTCGCTTTTTCGAACAAACCCTATCTCCTTTATCGGTAAATTCACCTGAGAATGCAAACTTAATTACCTTAATTTACCCGAACCCCTTCAGCAGTTCAACCACTGTAGAATTTGATAATAATAACCATAGCCCGCTCCATGCCTTTCGCGCTTGAAGAAACACCTCTGAAAATAATTCCGCCTCCGATAACAATAGAAACCACAACGCCGAGTCCGTCCCCCTCCC
>CAZJYF010000107.1:0-9886 GCA_964549665.1 uncultured Saprospiraceae bacterium | reverse complement strand
AAATCGTCACCAGGAATTGAAGAACGGGATTGTCTTTGAATTCCTCTATTTTGGCGAAGCGGGATGAAAGGAAAGGAACCAATGTGTAGGCAACCAATAAACTAAAAAGCACAGCCACCGCGGTGGTAACTGCAAATTGCGAAAGCAGACCGGAGACCAGCCCTCCAGCTAAAGTGATGGGGATGAAGATGATTACGAAGGTCAGGGTCATGGCCACCAACGTCAGCCCCAGTTCTTTGGTGCCCTCGTAGGCTGCTTGCACGCGGGTTTTGCCCATTTCGAGATGGCGGTAGGTGTTTTCGATGACCACGATGGCATCATCTACCAAAGTGCCCACGGCGAGGGTCAGCCCAAGCAGAGACATCAGGTTGAATGTGAATCCCAACAAGTACATTAGCCCAACGGTGGCAACCAAGGAGAGGGGAACGACGAACATGATAATCACCGAGTTGCGCACACTTTGAAGGAAGACAAACAGCACCATCGCTACCAGTATTATGGCCAGCAGGAGGTCTTGAAAGACCCCTTTGGCTGCTTCCATGGTAAAGTCGGAATTGTCCTGAAAGACATCGATTTTTACTTTTTGAGCCGCATAATTATTTTCCAATTCGGCAATGGCCTGATGGATCCGTTTGCTCACCTCTACCGCATTGGCATCCGACTTTTTCAAGATGAACAAACCGATGGCATCCTTCCCGTTGGAGCGGGTCAGTATTTCGGCTTCTTTGGCTGCATCCAGAATCTCGGCAATATCGCCAAGCAGTATCGCCGTGCCGTCGGGCATGGTCGTTACGGTTACCTTTTCAAGTTGTTCCAGGCTGCTTATTTTGCCGGAAAGGCGAACGGCCAGTTGCCCTTGGTCGCTTTTTAATTTGCCTGCTGGCAGGGCAACATTTGCCTTGCCAATCGCTTCGAGGACCTGCCCGATAGAGATGCGAAATGCCTCCAGTTTTCTGCGTTGCAAATTGACCTGAATCTCGCGTTCCTGCCCACCGAGAACGAGCACCTGCGCCACTCCATCGAGCCGTGAAAGGGCAGGTCTGATATTATTTTTGAGGAGATGGTAAAGTTCCGAGGGAGGCAAATCCGCAAATAGGGCCAACTTGATAATGGGCAAGGCGTCAAAATCGAATTTCCCCACAGAAGGGGTCTTTACCCCTTCCGGAAACTGATTCAAAGCGCCGGAGATTTTTTTCTGAAGTTCATTCACCACCTTATCTACGTCGGCATCGCTTGCAATGGCGAGGCGAACCAAGCTAAAATTTTCGTAAGAATTTCCCCAAATCTGCTCGATTTTCTCCACCCCCGAGACGAGGTCTTCGATTTTTTTTGTTACCGCATTTTCCACTTCCGCAGGCGCTGCTCCAGGGTAAATGGTGGTAACGGTAATGCGCGGAGGATTGAATTTGGGTAGCAATTCATAACTCAAAAAGCGGGAACTCAATATTCCGGCGAGAGTGGTAATCGCGAAAAACACGATGAGCAACGAGGGCCGCTTGATGGAAAGGGAAATCAGATTCATTGCTTGCAGTCAGTTTCCTTATTTATTGCGAAGCAAAAATAGAAAGAAGTGGCATGCAATGGTAGTTTGGGTCGGGGCTTTTTGATTTTTATGAAAAACATCCTCAAAAGGCAAACTGAAGAAGCATTCACACCCAAACCGCAAAAATGTCTTTGTCGCCTTGCCGGACTTCTTCCTTTCGGCGCAAAGTTAGGGTGTAACTTCAAGGTAGTCCTTACTTGGAATCGCAATCCGTGCGATCCTTTAATCCGTCAAATCCGCGATGCTGACCATTTTTCAGTTGTCGGAATCGAGGATGGAATTCGCGGATTTTTTGGAATCCCCGTTTACTAAACTTGGAAAGTTTAGTAAACGTAAAAACAAGCAATAATCCGGTTAATCCTTGATACCGTCAAATCCGTGATGCAGACCATTTAGATGTTGGAATAGCGGGTGTTCGCAGATTTATGGATTCTGCTGAATTAACTTAATTGTGAAGCCTTGCAAATAAAATCAGGAAAGAATCTAGCCAACCGGCCGGTGGAGATAAAAAAAGAAGAAAGAAAGTCTCGGCAAAAAGGAAACGAACCGTCGATTCCTTTTTGCCGGTTTAGCAAACCTGCGGGAAGGGCATTAATTCGTAAGCAAGTCGGGGCCGGTACTACCTGGGCCGCCCACCATCAAGGTGACGACGATGCAGAGTACAAATAAAGCAATCGCCAAGCCCCAGGTCACTTTTTCGATAAAATCGGTTGATTTGGCAGCGCCGAACATTTGGTTCGCTTGTGAACCTCCAAAGGTGGAATCCACGCCACCGCCCTTCGGATTTTGTATTAAAACAGCCGCCATCAACAGAATAGATATCAAGGCAATAAAAACCGTAATCACAACCATATCTTGTCTATTTTAAAAGATTTATAGATACAATTCGAGCTTTTCCAATACTACAATTCTTTGAGTTGCTCGATTTTGGCTGCAAAGAAAATACTTTTTTCGGGAAATAGCAAACATAGCCGTTCGTACATGGCGATCGCTTTTCCATAATGCCCTTGTGATTCCAGAAGCGCGGCTAGAGGTTCGGAGGCAATCTCTTCATTTTCAACAATACTTTGTTTGGCTACCGACTTCGCAATTTCCCTTTTCTTTTCCTTTTTCTTCTTTTTTCTCTTTTTCTTTTTGTCTTTGATGAGACTCGCTCCAATTTCCCCGAAATGCAGCCTTGGTTTGGGAGATTGGAATTGCTCGACCCAACTGCTGAAAGCTTCTTTCGGCTCCGGTTTGGGGAAGTCATCTTCCAATTCGGAAGGCACCACTTCTTCATCGGCCACCTCCTGCGGACCATCCTTGTCTCTTGGGGAAACACTGAATCCACTTACTTCTTTTGGGAGTTCGAAAGTTTCAAGCAATGCAGCAAAGGCACTTATATTTTCCACCAAATCCAAGGGGATATCCGCAACCTCCCTTTTGGAAATCGGTGATTCTTGGGCGATTTCAGTCTGTGCTTCTTCCATCCCGCTAAGGACCGAATTAATGACCAAATCATCTATTGAATCGGACCCTTTGGCTCTGTCGGCTTCTTTGTCTTTCTCAATCAAATCATCGAGATTAGTGATTTTGCCGGAGCTTGGTTGGGGTATTTGTTTTGCTTTTGGAGTTAAATCTTCCTGTGTATCCGTTGATTCTGCTGCAATGGATACTCCCAATTCCGTTTCTTCAGCTGCAGCCAAATTTTCCAGGATACTTAAATCCGCCACGTCCTCCTCTTGGGGCAAATCTTCTTCTTCGGAAAGGTGTTGCTTTTCTTCCAGATTGGGCATATCATCCAATTCGATGACAAAATTTTCGAGTGGCTGTTCTTCCAGATTATCTTCGTTAGAGGAATCATATGGCCGTTGATCCGGGCTTTCTTCGACGGCAGAAAGGTCTTTTACCTCGAGATAATCTTCCGTCAGCAAATAATTTTCTTCCACTTCTTTCCGAATGGATTCCTTTTTCAATTGCTGGTACAAAAAATCCCTATCGATGCTATATGCGGCTGCCAGGTGAAGGTTGTGTTCAAAATCCTTGTGGTTTTCAAGGCGGCTCTTTTTCAACAAGAGATAGCGCAAATTCTGACAATAGGGATACTGAATAACCAAACTCTTCAACTCTTGATAACTGAGTTGATAAAGTTGCGAAGCATTTTTGATATAATTGGAAAAATTTTCTGCATTCATTGGTGTATATTTCAGTAATTTTGGATTAGGTCAGATTCATTGAAAACCAAGAAATGAAAAGCCTGGTGCACAAATTTACGATTGATTTTCAAGTATTTAAATTTTTAAAAAACGCAATCAACTTGCGGATGGCTTTCCCGCGGTGGCTGATAGCATTTTTTTGGGAATCATTCATTTCCGCAAAAGTAATTCCAAAACCATCGGGTTCAAAAATGGGGTCGTAACCAAATCCTCCGCTTCCGGATTTCTCCTTTCGGATGCTGCCCCTGACGATGCCTTGGAAGGTATATTCCTTTCCATCGAGGAGAAGGGCAATTATTGTCCGAAATTGCGCCTTTCTTTGTTCAGTGTCACCTAATTTTTGGAGGACCAGATTCATGTTTGCCTCCGAATCCTTTCCTTCGCCGGCGTAGCGGGCTGAGCGGACCCCCGGTTCGCCATTTAAGGCCTCGATTTCAAGTCCGGTGTCCTCGGCAAAGCAATCGACCCCAAATCGTTGCATGACAAAGCGTGCTTTTTGGAGGGCATTGCCCTCCAAGGTGGAGCTCGTTTCGGGAAGGTCATCTTCGCAACCGATGTCTTTCAAACTGAGGATTTTCAATTGCCCTTTAAGCATTTGATTGACTTCCTCAACTTTGAAAGGGTTCCCGGTTGCGAATACGATTGAATTCATGTTTTAGGCTGGCTTTAAGTTCTTTCCTCTTTGTCTAGTGGCTCTTTTAAAAATAATTCCTGCAAACAACCCCAAAGTGCTTTCTTCAATGGAAGGTTTGTTTGCAATTTTTGCAAATTATCGGCCAATAAAAAAGTCTTATCCGCAAACCGGAGTGGATGATAGGGCGGAATATTCAGGTTCAGGCCCGCCTGCCGTGGGCTTAACCCAAACAAAATGGCGGTTTCAATATCCACTTTTTTGCACAATTCTATGAAACTAAATTGTTCGCTTGGAGTTACATGTAACAATAGCACATCCTTCTGAATGTCTAAGTGGACAGCCCCAAGAATTTTTTGCAGGAAATTTACATCTTCCCCTTTTTTTTCAGTGGATGAGCAAACTATAAACAACTTTTTATCATTATTGCCGGAACATTTTCCCAAAAGAGTATCCACATTTTCGATGGCAAAAATTTGAAAATCTAAAAATTGGTTATTCAATACATAATTTTGAGAAATCATAGTTTGTAAAAATTAAAGCTATTTTATTCGTCAAAATTTTCAATTTTATAGAATTAATGAATAAAATTAATTAAATTTGTTGAAAACAGACGATTTTTGGAATGAGAAAATTTCACCTTCATTTTATTTGTTCATGGACTCAAGCCACCTACCTTTTAAACAATAAAAATATTTTAATATGAAATTCGAAATACGAATTACCAAAACGGAGAAGTCTCGGCTTCCAGAGGTTGACTTTCAGCACCTCCCATTTGGACGGACCTTTTCCGACCATATGTTCGTTGCCGATTATTTCGATGGCGAATGGCGGGACCCACGCATCGTTCCTTTCGGGTATTTTTCGATTCATCCCGCTGCCATGGCGCTGCATTACGGGCAAGCTATTTTTGAAGGAATGAAAGCATCGAAAAGTATCGATGGCAAACCTTTGTTTTTCCGCCCCGAATTGCACGCCGAGCGGATTAATTTTTCTGGTGCCCGGCTTTGCATACCCCCAATTCCTGAAGAGCTTTTCCTGGAAGCCCTGCATTTGCTGGTGGGTATTGACCAAGATTGGATTCCGCCGGTGGAAGGCAGTGCTTTGTATATCCGCCCCTTCATTTTTGCGAATGATGAATTCATCGGCGTCAGACCGTCTACTTCTTATAAATTCATCATTTTCACCGGTCCGGTAGGTCCTTATTATCCCAAACCGGTGCGGCTGCTTGCCGAGACGAAATATATCCGTGCTGCAGCAGGTGGGACGGGAGCGGCGAAAGCTGCAGGCAACTACGCAGCCTCCTTGCTACCTGCAAAACTGGCAGGCGAAAAAGGTTTTGACCAAGTGCTTTGGCTGGACGCCAATGAATTTAAATACGTGCAGGAAGCCGGAACAATGAACCTCTTCTTCGTCATTGACGGCACCGTGTTGACGCCTAATTTGAGCGGAACTATTTTGAGCGGCATTACCCGCAGAAGTATCCTTCACCTACTGAAGGAAAACGGCTACAAAGTGGAGGAACGTCTGATTAGTATTGAAGAGGTAGTGGAAGCCCATAAAAACGGAACATTGCAGGAAGCTTTTGGCACAGGCACCGCAGCCGTCGTTGCCCACGTCTCCGAAATTCAATATAAAGACGTTCTAATGAAGCTGCCTCCTTTGGCGACGAGAACTATAGGTGAATTGGCCAAAAATACCATCAACAGGCTGCGCTCAGGGACATTGGAGGATAAGTGGGGATGGATCGTCCCGGTCAAAGAGGCGGCTGTGGCTGCAAACGTATGACCCCAACACTTTGCGAAATTGGGCTTTTTTAGGAAGCTCAATTTCGCATTTTACCAGCTAATTTAGTTCCCTCCTTTGCTTTTTCTTCAGGTAATTTTCCCGACACTTCTAATTTTGAATTTGGCAAAGAATGTCCAAAATTTCAAAACTCAATTTGCGCGCGCTATATTGAGCATTCAATAAATACTCACCACAAAATTTTGAATAATGAAATGCAAAACTTTCCTAACCAACTTCTTTTTGTTGGCAATTCTTTTTTCTCTTTCCGCACAAAAAATGGACGTTGAACAACTCAAAGGCCTGAAAATCAGGAACATCGGTCCGGCAGGCATGAGCGGCCGGGTTACGTCTATAGATGTCAACCTGAGCAATCCCGACATCATCTTCGTCGGGACGGCTTCCGGCGGTGTTTGGAAATCCGAAAGCGGAGGCATTGACTGGGAACCGGTTTTTGATAAAGAACCCGTTGAATCTATCGGGTCTATCGCCATCAATCAAAGAAATCCGAGCGAGATTTGGGTGGGTACGGGGGAAGGGAATCCCCGCAACTCCCTCAGTAGTGGCGCGGGCATTTTTAAAAGCCTGGACGGGGGGAAAACTTGGAAACTCATGGGGCTGAAAGAAACCAAAACCATCCACCGAATCATCATTGACCGCGACGACCCAAATACGGTTTTTGTCGCCGCCCTCGGTTCTGCCTGGGGCCCAAATGAAGAAAGAGGTGTTTTCAAAACGACCGATGGCGGTAAAACCTGGAACAAAATTCTTTATTCCAATGACGGGACAGGCTGTGCCGATTTGGTGGCAGATCCGTCCAATCCTAACAAACTTATTGCTGCCATGTGGGAATTTGGGAGAAAGCCCTGGACTTTCAATTCCGGCGGGCCCAATTCGGGCATCTATGTGACCCTCGACGGCGGAGAGACCTGGAAAAAACGCAGCGATAAAGACGGTTTGCCGAAAGGAGACCTGGGACGAATTGGACTCGCCATTGCGCCGTCCAAACCCAACATCGTCTATGCCTTGGTCGAAGCGAAGGAAAACGCCCTTTATAAATCTACTGACGGCGGTACAAAGTGGAAAAAGATGGCAACGGACGACAACATCGGCAACCGCCCCTTCTACTACGCAGATATTTTTGTTGACCCCAATAATGAAAACCGCATTTTCAGCCTTTGGTCTGTTTTGTCCCGCAGTGAAGACGGCGGAAAATCTTTTCAACGATGGGTGGGTTGGAAAATCCATCCAGACCATCACGCTTTTTGGGTTCATCCCAATGATCCCGATTTCATGATGGAAGGAAATGACGGCGGCTTGAATATTTCTAGAGATGGCGGCGAGAGTTGGCGCTTTGTTGAGAATCTTCCTTTGGCCCAATTTTACCACATCAATTACGACATGGCAGTTCCGTACAACGTGGGCGGAGGGATGCAGGATAATGGTTCTTGGGTTGGCCCAAGCCAAGTGTGGAAAGCCGGAGGTATTCGCAATTACGACTGGCAGGAAGTGAACTTTGGCGATGGCTTTGATGTGGCCATCCGACCGGACGACGGGCGCTACGTTTATGCCATGTCGCAAGGCGGCAACCTCGTTTACATGGACCGCGAAACCGGAAAGCGGGAATTTATCAAGCCCATACATCCTGAAGGTGTTGAATTGCGCTTCAATTGGAACGCTGCGCTTGCGCAAAACCCTTTCCATGGCTGTGGAATTTATTACGGCAGTCAGTTCCTGCACAAAAGCCTCGATTGCGGTCAATCCTGGGAAATCATTTCGCCTGACCTGACGACCAACGATTCCACCAAGCAAAAACAAGATAAAAGCGGCGGATTGACCATTGACAATACCGCTGCCGAAAACTTCACCACCATCATCGCCATCGGACCTAGTCCGGTGGATGAAAAGGTCATTTGGGTGGGTACCGATGACGGCAATTTGCAACTCACGCAGGATGGTGGCAGCAGTTGGACCAACCTTGCCGACCGCTTGCCGGAGGCCCGTTCCGGCAGTTGGATACCCTACATTGAAGTTTCGCAAAAAAATGCAGGCGAAGCTTTTGTGGTGGTCAACGATTATCGCCGGAATGACTGGCGTCCAATGGTTTATCATACCACAGATTTTGGTGCGACCTTTTCACGCATCGCAGATGAGAAAAAAGTCAGCGGCTTTGCCCTTTCCATCGTTCAAGACCCCAGAGTGCCAAACCTTCTTTGGCTGGGTACCGATTTTGGGCTTTATGTCAGCATCGACGGCGGCGACCATTGGAACAAGTGGACGAACGACTACCCCTCCGTGGCTACGTCCGATTTGAAAATTCACCCGCGGGAACAAGACCTCATCGTCGGCACCTTCGGAAGGGCTGCCTGGATTTTGGACGATATTCGCCCCTTTCAAGAAATTGCCCGCACCCGGGGAGGTGTTTTAGAGCAACCCTTTAAAGTCTTTGATGCGCCGGATGCCTATCTGGCCACCTATCGTTCCGTGGATGGCGTTCGTTTCGTCGCCGACGCCACTTTTGTTGGAACCAATCGAAGAACAGGGGCTATGCTTACCATTTGGTTGAATAAAAAGGCGATGAAAAAAGATAAAAAAGAGGAAGCCAACGAGGACGAAAAAGAGGATAAATCCTCCAACGAAGGCAAAAAAGGCAAAGACAAAAAATCGGACAAAGTGAAAGTCCGGGTGATAGATGAGGCAGGAGATACCATTCGCACCTTCACCGCCAAAGTGGATTCCTTTATGACCCGCATTTACTGGAATCTCAGCCGGGACGGGGTGCGCTTCCCCTCCCGAAAGAAACCCAAACCGGACGCGGATTTGCCGAGTGGCTACTCCGTTTTGCCCGGCACCTACAAATTGGTCGTCACACTTGGAAAATACGCCGATTCCACGAGGGTCAATGTCCTCGCCGACCCTCGACTAAAGGTTTCTTTGAAGACTTTGCAGACAAAAAATGCTACCTACGACGAATTTTATAGCTTGATAGAAAAAGCGACCACCGGATTCAACGGTCTCCTCGATGCGGAAAAAACGATTAAATTGGTCAACGAGGCCTTGGTCAATGCCCCCGACAGCACCAAGAAAGAAATTTCCAAACTCGGCAAATCATTGAAAGACAGCATCGCCCAATTGGAGAAACGGTACATGCAGCCGGAAGGACTGAAAGGCATTCAACGCAATCCAAACACCTTGAATACGACCCTCTTCCGAACCTTTTCCTACATCGGTTCATCCGAAGGCGCCCCCAATCAGGCAGCCCGGCTGATGTTGGAGAAAACCCGGAAGGAAGTAACGGCGGTGGCATCCGATATTAATGCCTTCTTCGAAAAGGATTTCGCGGATTATCAAAAAAAGGTAGAGGCGATAAAATATTCTTTGTTCAAAGAATTCGAGACGATAGGTGTGGATTAGGGGAAGGTGTTGGTCAATTGGGATTATTGGTAAAGGTGTCCTATCCTTTGGGAAGAGTTGGGTTGCCGAATATCTATTGGTTTGTAAATAGCCTGGGACGGCAGCTTTGGCGGAAAGCCTTTGCCCACGGGGGCCTTATGTTTGGTTTCTGGAATACGAAGTCACCCGCGATGGAAAAACGGAACGAAGAATCGAGAAGGGCGATGCGCTCATTTTGAGATGAAAACGAGAGCGTGTTCGGAGTTCACTTTTTAAACCACTAAGTACCTATGGTGGCAAAGCCACAACACATGACATTTTTTTTAAACACATAGAAAC
>CAZJYF010000106.1:0-9889 GCA_964549665.1 uncultured Saprospiraceae bacterium | reverse complement strand
TCTCATCAAAAAATAGACACTTTTTCCCTCGAAACCCAATCTCCCAACAAGCTCTAATACACCTCATGAGCCAAAGATTTTATTGCTTGCTAAATTTCACAGAGCCAAGATTTTTACCTCCCGAAATGAAATTTAGGAAGTAAGTGCCTGGGGAATACTGCGAAACGTTGATGGAAAACTGGTCAGGAGGCAATTCATTTTTATTATACTGGATAGCATCCATCTCCCTTCCTTGCACATCTAATACACGCAAAAGTAGCGGCTGATGATTGTTCAAAGTATGCTTAATAATAAGCTGGTCCGAAACGGGATTTGGGTAAACGGACTGAACTACGCGAACCACTTCCCCTTTAATGGTTTCATTCACAGCAGTAATGCCACCGTTTGCAAATAGCGTGGCTACCTCTTCCGGTGTTAATGCGAGGTTGTAAATTTTCAACTCATCCAAAGCGCCGGTGAAATACTGACCACCAGTAGTGGCATTGCTACCCATTCCCAATGGTCGGCCAGTGGTGTTGAGGGTGCCCGCAGCAGGAAATTCGGCAACTTTGTCGCCATTCAGGTAAATGATATCATTGACGCCATCATGCACCATCGTCAAAAACCACCAGATGCCAACAAGAAGTTCATTGCCATCGCCACTGTCCATATCATGGATAAAGTTTTCGGAGACATCATTTGTACTATTTGTAGTCCAAACTATTTTCAGGTGTGTTGGTAGTGATATTTTCCAGCGCTGATCCCAATTACCGAAGGTAATGACATAAGCCTCCGGGTCGGTTGTGATCGCATCTACCCGAATCCAGAAACTTACGCTGGCAAAGTCAGAAATAAGCTGTACGGCATTGGCTGCCAGCACGGAGTCTTGATCACCGTCAAATACGATAGCCTGACCTCCTGTACCATTCGGGTGAGTGACATCTTCAAAAACAGGATTGCCACCAATTGCCCCGTGGTTGAGGAAAGGGGTAGCATCATTTGCATTGCCGTCGAAGGGATACCAGGCAACCAAGCCCGGTTCACCAGTATCAATTTCAGCATCGGTCGAAACGGTAATTTCAGCATCACCAGAATTATTGCCAGCCGGGTCGAAAGCAAAAACGTCAAATGTAAAGGCAGTTTCTGAATCCAGTCCACCGATAAAAACAGAAGTAGCAGTTCCCGGAAGACTATCAAAAAACACACCGTCTACAGATACCACATAACCTGCCACCAGTACATCGTCGGTAGAAGGATCCCATGAAAGCAGCACAGAGTGGGCACCGGTATCGGCAGTCAGATTGCCGGGAATGGTTGGTGGAGTGGTGTCAGGTGTTTCGTCTAGTCCGGAAGTAACAAGCAGGAAAGAGGGCAACGATTCGTTGCCTGCTTCATCTACGGCGGAAACGCTGAACTCAAATTGGGTAAGTGGCGTCAATCCCAGAAGGTCGGCAGTCGTATTTACGGTCGTAAGCACTTTGATGCCATCCTGGAAAACGTTATATCCTGTTACCCCAACATTGTCGGTTGAAGCCAACCAGCTTAGACTTACATTATTGAAGTTCACGGTGGCACTTAGGTTAAGTGGTGAAGAAGGAACTTCGCTATCCGCTACTGCCGGCGGCGTGGACTGTTCTGCAAAGAGGTCGGCAATTTGCTGAGCTGTAAGCGCTGCATTGTATATCTGCACTTCGTCTATACTCCCTGTAAAAAAGTTAGACATGTCTATCGGATTATAGCCTATGCCCAACTGGAAGTTGGTCGAATCAAGTGTGCCTGGCGCGTCTTTTTCAGCGACCTGTACACCATTCATATAAATGAGGTTTTTAGCTCCATCGTGTACCATTGCCACATGCCTCCATTCGCCAACCTGTAGGGCATTACCATCTCCGGAATCCATGTCAACACAGCAGGCACCACCAGAGTGTGTAGTAAAAACAGTTTTGCCATGACTGGGCAGGGAAACTTTCCAGCGTTCCTGCCAGCCGCCATTTGATAAAATATAAGATTCGCCACTGGCAACTAACTCTTTCACATTTACCCAAAAACTAAGAGTGGTGAAAGGAGAGTTCAACTGAGGGGAGTTAGCTGCGTCAATGGCATCGCTTACACCGTTGAACACATAAGCTTTATTTGCTTGTCCAAAACGGTCCATACCCAACTGTGCACCATTTACTTGACCATTGTTATTAAAAGGCGATACATCTTTAGCGTTGCCGCTAAAGGGATAGTCAGCTACCAAATTCCCTGCACTGGCAGGGGGCTGATTTTGTGCATTAAACAAATCCAACACTTCCTGATCTGTCAATGCTACATTGTAAATTTGAATTTCGTCTAAACTTCCAATGAAATAATTACCGCCATCAATCGGATTGTAGCCAATGCCCAAGGGGTATTTGGTCGAATCAAGTGCGCCTGCCACATCTTTTTCGGCGACCTGTACGCCATTCATATAAATGTGGTCTTTAATTCCATCGTGTACCATTACCACATGTCTCCATTCGCCAACCTGTAGGGCATTACCATCTCCAGAATCCATGTCACTACAGCAGACACCACCGGAGTGTGTGGTGAAAACAGGTTTGCCATGACTGGGAAGAGAAATTTTCCAGCGTTCCTGCCAGCCGCCATTTGATAAAAGATAAACTTCACCGCTGGCAGGTAATTCATCTACTTTAACCCAAAAACTAATAGAGGCCAAGTCAGAATTAAGCGCAATAGAATTAGCAGCCCATATACTTTCGCTGCCTGAAAATTGACTGGCATTGTAAGGATTGCCAAACCGGTCAGCCGAGGGGATGGCGCCGTTTGCCACTCCATGGTTTTCGAAAGGGGAAGTGTCGTGGTTGTCACCGGCAAATTTATACTCGGCTACTAAAGTACCGGGCGTACCGGGGAAGGTAGATTGGGTGGTGTACAAATCGGCAATTTCCGCAGCAGACAGGGCAAAATTGAAAATTTGTACTTCATCGAGATCACCATCGAAAAAATTGCCGCCATCAATTGGATTGTAGCCGATGCCCAGCGGTTTTGTGGTCGAATCGAGCGTACCTACCACGGCTTTTTCAGCGACTTGAGCGCCATTCATATAAATGAGGTCTTTAGCTCCGTCATGGACCATTACCACATGTCTCCATTCTCCAACCTGTAGGGCATTGCCATCTCCGGAATCCATGTCGCTACAGCAGGCACCACCGGAATGTGTGGTGAAAACAGGTTTACCATGACTGGGAAGAGAAATTTTCCAGCGTTCCTGCCATCCGCCAAAAGACAGCAGGTAAACTTCGCCACTTGCGGGCAGCGAATTAGGTTTTACCCAAAAACTGATTGTCGTAAAATCGGAATTTAACTGGGAAGAGTTGCTCGCGTCGACCGCAGAAGAAGTGCCATTGAATGAAAAAGCACTGTTTCCAAATCCAAAACGGTCAGTGGTAGGTTCCAAATCTACTGCAGTTCCGTGGTTACCAAAGGAAGATTCATCTAAGGTATTATTGGAAAATGGGTAAGAAGCTACCATACCAGGTGAGGCGACAGGCGCTGTACTTTGAGCGTTAAAAAGCGCTTCTATTTCCGCAGCAGACAAGGCCCCATCATATATCTGTACTTCGTCCAAAACACCATTGAAAAAGTTGCCGTTGGCAATCGGGTCATAGCCGATACCTAGGGGACGGGTTGTGCTGTTCAATGTACCCGATACATCTTTTGTGGCAATCTGCACGCCATCCATGTAAATGAGGTCCTGTGCTCCATCATGTACAAAAGCTACATGCTTCCAAACCCCCGGCACCAGTTCATTCCCGTCACCGGCATCCATGTCCGAGATACCGGAAGAACCGTTGGTCGTCCACACCAACTTTCCGTGGGTGGGTAAAGAAATTTTCCAGCGTTCCTGCCATCCACCAAAAGACAGTGGGTATCCTTCTCCCGATTCCGGGAGTGCATTGACTTTAACCCAAAAAGCTACGGTCGTGAAATCGGAATTGAGCGCAGACGTATTTGGCGCATCTAGATGGCCTTGGATGGCGTCGAAGCTAAAGGCATTGTTCGCCCGTCCGAAACGGTCTTGTGCCAGCAATGCTCCATGAACGGCGGCATTATTGGCAGTTACAGACTGATCGTTTGCATTCCCTGTAAAAGAATAATTTGCAACAAGTGTTTGTGCATTCATACCTGCCGTTGCTAGTAACAAACAGCAGAGTAAGCATTGAAAAGGTTGTTGAAATACTCTCATTTTTAATTTATTTTGAAGTGATTAGACTTTATATTAAAGCAGTTTTAGGGGAATGAAAGCAATGGATTTTGTTTTTAGACGAGATTTTGAAAAGGGAGCATCCGTCCTACGGACCCGTATGGGTACGGATGTGATTTTTTCAAAAAACACTCATGGAAACAAAAGACGTGTTTTCAATCATGAAAAAGTTTTAGAATAAAGTCTATTTGAAATAAAACTTACTTTTTTCCTGGTAGTCTATAATTTCACAAAGCGGGCTATCGCTGTTGTTTGCCCGGTTTTAAAAATAACAATGTACATTCCGGATTGCCAGTTACTAACCATCAGGTTTATTTCTGTAGCTGAACCGGTAGGTTGCTCGGTTATGAGCTGCCCTTTAATATCAAAGACAGACAAGGTTCCGTTTAGAGTAGAAATTCCAGGCAGCCGGATGGACAAAATATCTGAAGCGGGGTTAGGTGTGAGCGTCAGACCAGCGTCCTGTTTTGCAGGTTGTCTAACTGTAGTTATGATATCATTATAAAGCGTCGAGACGGATGTAGGTGTGAGGGCATAATCGAAGATTTTCACCTCGTCAATGATTCCTTTGTAGTTATAATCGATATTATCTGGTAACATTTGCGCCATGAGAAACGGTAGCGTTGTGGTGCGAATGTTACCGGTCATCGGGCGGAAGCTCTGTAATTCGCCGTTGAGATAGAGCGCCATCCATGCACCGTCATAAGTAACCGTGAGGTGGTAAAAACTGTCCGTCTGGACTCTGACATCTGAGTCGAGGTCGCCGATAGAATTAAGTGTATTCACCGTCCACCTGATTTTCTTTTCAGGAGTGATGGAAATTTTCCAACGATTTTGCCAGCTTCCATGCGAAAGGAGAAAGGTTTCTCGGTCAGGAAGCAGCCTCGCATTAAACCAACAGCTCACCGTAATTGCATTTTGAAAATTGAGTAAAGCGTCATTCTCTACCGTCACCCTGTCATTGATTCCATCCGTAAGGAGCGCGCTTTCAGGCTTGCCATTATAGTCGTCCGTAAATATTGCCCCAAATATGTTCCCGTTAAGTTGATTCCCACTGATGTCGTTGCCGTTTAATGGAAAAGGATACCATGCAATCAGGTCACCTGAAGTAGGTTCAAAAATTTTCACCCAAACAGAAGTTGTTTTTGTAGCGGACAAACCGCCATCGTCACTTACTGTCACCGTTAATTGGTAAACTCCTTCCGCAGTGGGAGCTGTCCAGTTTATGGCGCTTCCGTTGCCTGTGAAATTGCCGCCGCTAGCAGTCCAATCATAAGTAAGCGGGTCATCATTGGGGTCGAACGCATTCGCCTGAAGCTCCAGCGTCTCTCCCGGGTTGAGGTGGGAGGCGCTCTTTAAAAGTTCCATGATTTGTGGGGCCTCGTTAATTTTCAGAACTACGCTGAGTGAAACCGTTGCGGTATCTTTATTATTAGTTTCATCCGTAACAATCAGCTTAATTTCATAATCGCCAAGGGTGGAAGGGGCCTGCCATTTTACCACTGCGCCTGAACCGGAAATGCTTCCACCGGTTATAGTCCATGTATAGGTCAGATTTTCGGAATCCTTGTCAAATGCTTTTGCAAAAATTGTGGTGGAATCTCCCAATTCTAATTCGGATTGTTCCGCGACCAAAGCCTGGATTCTTGGCACATAATTAAAAGGGATTGCCGTCTGCATATAATCGACGATCACCCCGTCAATAAGCATTTTATTTTTATCGTAGGAAATGATTCCATTGGCAGGCGCTATCGTCAATACTACCGCTTCGTTGGCAGGAATGGTGATGTTGACAATGCCATTTACGCTTTGTGAAAAAAATGTTTCAGTGAGCGCTTCATAAATGTCCACATCTTCATTGCCGACGGCGAGTTCCACTATTTTGGGTAGGTTGTATGGATTGAAAAGCAAATAGGTCGGATAGGCCTCGTCTTTAAAAAAGTCAGTTTTCAGCAAATCAATTTTGAGAATTTTGGGGTCGTTTGTTTTTTCCAAAATCGCTCCTAAATAACCAATGGAGGAAGTGCTGTAAATCCCAAGATTGGTGTTTGCCCAGCCAAAACGGAGAGCGTCACCAGTGGAAAAGGGGGAGTTGCCCTGCCACTTCTCCCGGAGGCCTTCATAGCCTACAACCCTTTCCGGGTCATGAACATCAGACCATGCGGAGGCGTCCTGTAAAAAATTAGGAAGAAAGCCGGGATAAAAAAGCCGGGAGGCATTTGCCAGATTGAGTATCCATTTTCCAATAGCCCTGGCAAAGCGTTTGTCGTAACGAACCATGGGGACGAGGGCTCCTGCCTGCTGCGATCCATTCATTTGAAAGGCATAGTCATTGCCGTTGTCATTGGCTTCCCCAATTAGCCCATCAACATCGAAGCCGTTCCATTTGCCAACAATAGAACCCCAACCTCGGAGTGGTCCTTTGTCAAAAGCCCAGTTCACCATCTTTTCGACCTCGTAGTCCGTATTAATTTCGGCATTCATCTTTGCTGCCGCGTATATGCTATAAGATAGCTGCAATTCATAAGCTGGGTTAGAAGTCCAATCACTCAGGAATTCCATACTCCATTCAGCTCCCTTGAGATATTCCGGATTTCCGGTTTGTTTCCAGGCATGGTATAAAATCCAGGCGTAAGCACCCGCTGCTTCCGGTTCTTTTACACCCGCGTCGTTCGGTTCCATTTGGAGTAAATTCCATGCCCTGTAATTCATGAATGCTTTCTGCCAGGGGGTATCGCTTCCACCCATTGCCCGAACGGATTCGGCAAGACGGTTGGCAATACTGGTAAACTGGAATTCTTCATCCCCTCCCAAACCAGGGTATAGTTCGTACAATTGATAAAAGTAAATGTTGGGCATCATATCGTACCACCAGCACCCGCCGCTGTGGCCACCGGGGTTATTCGTGTAAATGAATTCGCCATTATTTTTATTAAAATAATCCTGACTCATTAATACCCAGTTTTGACCAAACTGGTTTGTTTTGTCTGCACCAACGAGCGTTGCCCCTACCAGGGAAGGCAAAACATTGATGGCTTCTCTTCCCTGAGGACTATTGGTGCCAACGTAACTGTGGAGTCCGAATGTTGGATTTTGTAGATAATTCACGCCGGCAGGATGAATGGTCAATACGGGTAAAAATTGACCGGTCTTTTGAATATCATAAATAAAGGAGTCGTATTGGATAGCTACCTGCGCCCAATCCCGCATATTGAAAGGCGCAGGTTCATTCGGCATCATTTCAATCCGACTGATCTCAATCTGGCTAAGCTGCGCCTCAACACTCAAGGAAACTCCAGTCAATAAAATCAGCAAAATATGCTTATGCTTTATCATGAATTATTTTTTTGGTATCATTTTACTAAAGCATGGTAGTTTCGGGAAGGATATTTTCCAAATTTGGAAAACCTTACGCTCACTAGTTAAGCCCTGAACTTGGGCAAAAATCAGTACCCGGGATTCTGTACCAGCGAAGAGTTCAAGTCAATTTCTGTTTGTGGAAGTGGAAACACTTCGTTTTTGCCAGTCTGAAATTCCGGTATCAAATCCGCAGCAATTCCCCATCGCACCAGGTCGAAAAAGCGGTGCATTTCGAAACCTAATTCTACCTGACGTTCGTGGCGAACCGCATCAATCATTTCCTGTTTGTCAGTGGTTAATATGGGAAGTAAAGTATTTGCCGGGTCATCGGATTGTGCTCTTGCCCTGGCTCTAACTTCCTCCAGCGGAGCTTGTGCCTCCTGCACCCTGTCCAGTTCAGCCAGCGCTTCAGCTTCCCAAAGCAGTACTTCGGCATAGCGGATGGCCGTGTAATTAATATCACCGTCAGAAACCTGTGTGACGGCGTCGTCATCTTGCAGGTATTTCCTGACACTGAAACCCGTAGAGGAATAGGAAGGCTTATATACATGGCCGAAGTACTCGTCATTGTTCATGGCAATAGTGAATTTCCTGCGTGGGTCTCCTGGCTCGAAGGCAGCAAAAAAATCTGGAGTAACTTCGGCAAAGCCATAGCCTTCTATCTTTTTGGAGCGCCACCATTGATTTAGGAAATTACCCACACCTAGCTCCAGGTTGGCATGCTGTATTTCCCAAACCGATTCGCTATTGTTCTGAGTTTCCTTTTTGAAATTATCCTGGAAATCAGCTACGAGGGCATAGATGCCTAAACTCTTTACTTTCGCGATGTACTCCAATGCTTTATCCCAATTTTTTTCGTAGATAAAAGTTTTGGCAGCTAAGGCGTAGGCACTTCCTTTTGTTGCCCTTCCTATATTAGCGTCCGAGTATGCAGCAGGGAGCGAAGCCGCAGCCAGGTCGCAATCTGCTACGATCTGGTCGTAAATTTCTGCTTTGGGCGTTCTCGGTATTTTCAGTTCATCCGGAGGGATAATTCTGGTAAGTAAAGGCACATCGCCAAAGACCTGAGTCAGTAGAAAATAATAATAGGCTCGCAGGAAATGAGCTTCTCCAAGGATGCGGTTTTTTAAGGATTCATCCATCTGTATAGTGGGCACTCCATCAAGGACCGTGTTGCTCTGTGTGATACCATTATAATTCACTTTCCAGAAATCATTGAACTCCTGAGTACGAGGAGTGTAGGTGAATTGATCCAGTTCGACAATTCCAGCCCGTGAGCCATCACCTCCGGCAATTGCTTCATCAGAGGTTACCTCTGCGAAAGCCCAATAGAAATTGCTATTAGCATTGTTGAACAACAGTGGCCCATAGGCAGCGTTGATAGCCTGTACCGCATCATCTGAGGTTTGAAAAAACGAACCGGCATCGAGGATCCCGATAGGATCTATGTCTAAAATATTCCCACAAGAAAAGAGCGTCAGGAAACTCACCAATAAAAAATAAGAAGTTGATTTCATGTCTTTTTCAATTTCAAAATAGGCTGAAATTTGACAAATTTATAACCTTTAAAACTGCATGTGCACCCCAAAAATGAAAGTGCGGGGTGCAGGTACCGTTCCCCAATCAACACCCACAGCAAGATCGGAGGCAATATTCACCCCTTGGGTGTCATTAGTATTTGCCTGTATCTCAGGGTCTAAGCCAGGATAATTTGTGAAAGTAAAAGCATTTTGTACACTCATATACAGACGCAAACTTCCAATAATATCCATCTTTAAGGGGTCTTTAAAAGTGTATCCAAAAGTAATGTTGCGAATACGAAAATAGGAGCCATCTTGCAACCACCGGGTGGATATCCGGCGGTTTCCATTGCGGTCATCGATGCTCACTTTTGGAATATTGGTATTGGTATTTTGAGGAGTCCAACGATTGAGAATTGCCCGGTAAGAATTAAATCCTCTTGCCTGTGCTTCGTAAGCGAAATCTCCAAAAAGGAAATACACATCATTGCCCTGAACTCCTTGACCTAACACGGATAAATCGAAGTTTTTATAGGCGACATTTAGAGTCAGACCATAAATGAAATCCGGGATAGGATTTCCCAAATGCGCGCGGTCTTTATCGTCAATTATGTTGTCGCCATTCAGGTCGGCAAATTTGACATCGCCCGGCCGGGTGTCATCAGACTGAAAAGGGCTGGCGTCAATTTCCTCCTGACTTTGAAAAAGTCCGTCCATTTGCCACAAGAAAAATGACCCGATGGGATAGCCTACTTCCGTTTTTGTAATAGCGCCATCAGAT
>CAZJYF010000105.1:0-9901 GCA_964549665.1 uncultured Saprospiraceae bacterium | reverse complement strand
AAGAGTGGCGCAGGGGCTTCCCTATTTCGAGCGATTCCGGGAACAATACCCGACGGTAAAAGCCCTCGCCGATGCGCCGGAGGATGCGGTGATGAAGCTTTGGGAGGGCTTGGGTTATTATTCTAGAGCGCGAAATCTGCATTTTACGGCGAAGTACATCGCTTATGAATTGGGGGGTGTTTTCCCTTCTACTTACGAGAAAATTTTAGCTTTGAAGGGAGTTGGGCCATACACCGCTGCAGCGATTGCTTCCTTCGCTTTTGACCTGCCTTATGCGGTTACAGATGGCAATGTTTGCCGGGTACTTTCCCGCTTATTTGGTATCGAACAAGCTATTGACAGCGCTTCGGGAAAGAGGGTTTTGGCAGAATTGGCGCAAGACCTGATTGATCCTAGGCAGCCGGCACGGTTCAATCAGGCCATTATGGATTTTGGGGCAACCCATTGTACTCCTGCCCATCCAAAATGCCCGAATTGTCCGCTTCGAAAACACTGCGTCGCCTATAACGAAAAGTTAGTCGAGAAACTTCCAGTGAAATCAAAGCGGATGGAGAGAAGGGAACGTTTTTTTAATTACCTGGTAATCAATCAGAAAGGGAGTATTTTATTGAGAAAGCGAACCGAAAAGGACATTTGGCAATGCCTGTATGAATTTCCGCTTTTTGAATCAGAAACACTTTTGGAAGAAAAGGAATTGCTTTTTCAAAGCCCTGTTTTTCAAGAAATTTCAGACACCGCCACTTTGAAATTGCTTCGCGTTTCAAAAGCATTTAGCCAACTATTGACGCACCAGAAAATCGTCGCCCAATTTTGGGAATTCGATTCTATCGACCGTTTTGGTACTACAAAATCATCATATTTCAAAGCAGAACGGAAAAACTTGTCTAAATTTGCAGTGCCCAAAATTATTGGTTGGTATTTACGGGATAAATCACTAACTTTAAAATTGCTTTGACGGCTTACGGTTGGCTCTTTTGTTAGCAATTATTGAAAACATTATTAGTTAACTCAAAAAACAAAAACAAGATGGTAAATCGAGTAATCCTCATCGGCAGGCTTGGACAAGACCCCGAAGTTCGCCGTTTAGAAAACGGGGCTGTCGTCGCCAAATTTAGCGTTGCCACCAACGAAAGTTTTAAGGACAATGAAGGGAATTGGCAGGATAAGACCGAATGGCACTATGTGATAGCTTGGAGAAACCTGGCCGAACGCGCAGAAAGTTCTTTGAAAAAAGGGACATTGGTTTATGTGGAAGGGAAATTGACCCACCGAAAATGGCAAGACAAAGACGGCAATGACAGATGGACCACCGAAGTTGTGGCCAGCTATTTTAGAATTATAACTTCCAAGGACGGTGCTACGGGTTCTGGTTCGTTCCCGACAGCTAAAGAAGAACCACCTACGGGAAAAGTTGAATCATCTTCGACGGATAGCCAAGCCCCTGTCACGCAGGAGGTGACCGACGCCCCCGGCGATGACTTGCCGTTCTAAGCTGGCTATTTTTTGGAGAGTTTCCAACCTTACTTGATAGGAGTTGTTGCAATAAATGATTCTGGCAAATACACATTTTCTAACGAATAGTCCCTCATTTTGATGGTAGTGGCTGTTCGATTAACGGAGGATGGTGGTGTTAAATAATTTTTATTTGCCGTCTTTGAATTAATGTTTGATGTACTGGTTTAGCCCGGAACAGCAGCTAAGGAAACATTGTTCTTTTGCTCCCGTTTTACAGGGTCAATCAATTTGAAAATATTTGGAAAGCGAACCTTCCCCACTTAGAACGCGATCGATATTTTTTTTAATCCCGCTCATTTTGTCCCCTACCGGAATAGCGGGGTGCTTTTTATTGATTCTTTTATTGCTGTATGCTTCAGCAGTGGTCTCTGGATCGGAGGTTGCTTTTTTTTCCCTCACGCCTAATAACTTTGCGGACCTGGAGGAGGAAAACACCCCTGCCTCCATAAGAATTTTGCGTTTAAAAGAGCAACCCCACAAGCTGCTTGCCACCATCCTCATTTGCAACAATTTCATCAATGTCGCTATTGCTATCGTTTCTGACTTTATTGTGAGAAGTATTTTTTCTGAAGCTGTGTTTGAAAATATGGCTAGAGGATTATTGAAAATTCTGCCATTTCTTGTCGTTTCTCTAAAAAGTTTATCGAAGGGTATCCGGTTTGCCATAGTCGTCGTTGGAGTCACCTTCCTTCTGGTGTTGTTCGGAGAAGTCGCACCGAAAATTTACGCCAAGTTGAACAATGTCCGCTTGGCAAAAATAATGTCTGGTCCTTTGACTTTTATGATGCGCCTCCTAAGCCCGTTCAGTAGGTTGATGGTGCAAGGGACCAATTTTATTGAAAGACACCTGGAAAAAAACGGCAGCCAAACCAGCAAAGAAGAAATCGGGCAGGCTATTGAATTGACGGTTAGTAAGGGCAAACATGCCAGGCAGGAGATTGATATATTGAAGAGCATAGTCAAGTTTGGCGATGTGGCTGCACGGCAAATAATGCGTTCCAGAGTAGATGTTACGGCGGTTGATTTTCGCATTAGTTTTAAGGAACTTTTGGAGGTGGTGAAAGAATGTGGCTTCTCCCGCATCCCCGTTTTCAAAGACGATTTTGACCATGTGACTGGAATTCTTTACGTCAAAGATTTGATTGGGCATTTAAAAGAAGAAGATGGTTTCGAGTGGCAAAAGTTGATACGCACCGACATTATTTACGTTCCTGAATCCAAGAAAATTGATGATTTGCTCAAGGAATTTCAAGCGAAGCGGTTTCATATGGCTATCGTAGTTGACGAATATGGCGGGTCATCAGGCATAGTGACTCTTCACGATATTCTGGAGGAAATTCTTGGTGAAATAAAGGATGAATTCGATGATGATGCGGAGGTAGATTATAAAAAAATAAATTCCTTCACTTACCTTTTCGAAGGCAAGACTTTGCTCAACGATGCTTGCCGCATTATGGAAGTTGAAACGGATACCTTCGACGAGGTGAAAGGAGATTCCGATTCTATTGCTGGGCTGTTTTTGGAAATAGTTGGGATGTTTCCCAAAGTAGGTCAGGAAGTGACGTACAAGAAATTCAAGTTTAAAATCGTTGCGGTGACCCAACGGCGCATCGAACAGATTTTGGTTACCATTTTAAAGTAAAGATGAGGCAGGTTTGTTCATTGGTCGATAGGATTCGTAAATCCAGTGCCTCCAAAAACAAGCAAAATGAGGGTTATTGCATTTCTATCTATTCTTTCCATGCTGTTGTGTAGTTGTGAAGATAATGTATTCACGCCCAAACCGCACGGTTTCCCGAAGGTGGAATACCCGAAAAAAAGCTACCACAAATTCAATGAAAATTATTGCGAATTCACTTTCGACTATCCCACTTATGCCTTCATTCAGCAGGATACTGCTTTTTTCGGTGAAAAACCTGCTGACCCTTGTTGGTTCGATGTAGTTATTCCCGCCTTCAATTGCCGCCTTTATTGCAGTTACTTTCCAATAACAAAGGGTCACCCCGCCGAAAAATTGAAAAACGATGCTTTTAAAATGACCGATTGGCACAACAAAAAAGCGACCTACATTGAGGAAAAGCCTTTCCACAAAGCCAACGACGTCAAAGGAATGGTATTCGAAGTGGAAGGACCGGTGGCTTCTGCCCTTCAATTTTTTTTGACGGATTCGTTGGAACAAAAACACTTTTTCAGGGCAGCACTTTATTTCAATACAGAAGCTAGGCCCGATTCGCTGGCACCGATATATTCTTTCGTGAAAGAAGACATTCAACGGATGTTGGAAACTTTTGAGTGGAACCCTTAGAAAAGTTTTAAATCTAAAATGACAAATGTGCATCCTGTACCGATTCCGAAACTTCGGGATTGTATCGGGAGATTATCGGGACGGATGATTGTCCAAATTTTTCTATTCTGCCACAATTTCTTGTGACCAAAGTTCCTTGCCTTCATTATCGAAAATTCGCAGTTTTACCATTCGTTTGTCTTTGGGTCCGGAAAATTCCAAAAGTCCAAAATTGCGTTGGGTCACCAGAGTCCCTTCCACCCTCAACTTATTGACTTCATTTCTTGGCCCGGAACTGGCGGTCAACGGAGAGACCGTAAAATCATAAACAGAATTACCTTTGGCATTCACTAATTTGCTCAATTCCGTATGGTGGCGGTCGCCCGTTAGAAAAATGACATTTTTAAGGTCTTCTTCCTCTATTCGTTCCAAAAGGTAGGCTCTTTCTTTTGGATGATTATGGATGTATGTTTCATATTTTGGGTAGGTATTTAGCACCTGACCACCAAGGGCCACCATTTTAAAACTGGCTTTGCTGTAAACCATAGCATCGATTAACCATTCCAATTGTGTTTTTCCCAGTATTGTTGGGTCGGAGGTTTTGCGGTCGTCGGGGCTTCGGAAATAACGGTCATCCAGTAGAAAAAAATCCACATCGGCCCATTGAAATTGGGAGGTAATGCCTCCCTGACCGGGCAAGCCAAAAGATGGATTTCCCCAGAAAAGTTGAAAGGCTTTCAAGGTTTTTTCTTTGTGAATAAAACTGCGGTCGGAGTCGTTTGGCCCGTAATCGTGGTCATCCCAGATAGCGTAATGGTGGGTGGAAGCCAACAGAGGCTGTAATTCAGGGAGAGAACGCGTATCGGTATTGCGGTGCAAAATTCCAGTCCAGGAATACCAATCTACTTCGCGGAAATAGATGTTATCGCCCAACCAAAGCATCAAATCGGGTCTCTTCTGGTGAATCGCCTGAAAAATTTGGTACTCCCCGCCATAGGGTTTCCCCGGGCGGTCAAAAGCAACTTCGTTGACATAGTTGCAACTGCCGAGAGCAACCCTGAAATCCGGTGGGTCAGTACGCCACTGCCAAAGTGTTTGCGTTTGAAAAGTAGTGGGATAATCTAATGGAACCGCCTGATCGTTGATTTGCAATTGGTAGGCATAAACAGTGCCGGGCTGCACTTGGTCAGCGATTAGCTTGGCGGTGCAGGCAGTTTTTGTTTTGGTTTGTTTTGCGGCGGTTAGAAACTTTTTACCGGGTTGGTTTTTCACCCAATAAGTAAATTGAACCTTCGCTGGACTTTTTGTCTGTACCCAAAGAAGAACTTCTTTCATTTCTGAATAGCCAACCATCGGTCCCGATTGGAGGAGGGATTTTTGAGCCCAAAGCTGGAGGGTAATGGCAACCGAAAATAGAATTAATAAAAAATATTTTTTCTGCTTCATAACGAATAATTTTTGATTCGGACGAAGCTAAGGAATGAAAATCAAAAATGTAGGGTTGTTTAGAAATAAAAAAAATCTCTGCCAAAAAATTAATTCCGGCAGAGAAAGGTGGTATCAGTAAGTTAGATACTTCTTTTAACAATATGGCTGATAGGTAGCTATAATTGCTTGAATGTCAGTGTCTTCTTCCAGCTTAGGCAAAAGTTGGAAAAGTGAATCGTGCATTGAAAAATCTTCATCCAGGGCGTCCCCCAACAAGAAAAGCGCTTCTTTACGTTCCCCTAGTGCAAAAAGGCAAGCGACCCGGCAATACAAAAGTTCGGTTCCAACGGCGTATTCTTCGGCCTCGTCCAGTATCTGCAATGCCTTTTCTTTCTGGTCCATTTCCATCAAAAAACTGGCGTATTGAATCCAATATTGACTCAACTCAGGGGCGATTTCGGCAGCTTCCTTGAAAAAAGGACCGGCTTTGTCGTATTCACCCAATTGATAATATGCGGATGCCAGTCCTGAGAAGTACTCTTCCTGCTTATCATTTATGCGGACGGCTTTGACGTAGAAGTATATGGCTTTTTTCCAGTTCTCTTCTTGGGAATAGCATTTCGCCAAGTGAAAGAAAGCCTCATCGTTGAAATTATCCAATTGTATGGCTTTCTCGAAGAACGTTTTTGCAATTACGCAATTGCCGAGATTTTGGTAACACTGCCCAATGCGTTGAAAAATATAATAATCGGGTTCGAAACGCTCCAGAACATCCTGGTAGCACTGCAAGGCTTTGCGGTATTTTTGCATTTCAAAGCACATTTCTGCGCAATCCATGTAAGCAAACTCGAAATTTTCGTCAATTAAAAAGGCGTATTCATAGGCAACAATTGCCTTTTCGTAATCGCAAAAATAAGCGTGGGCTGCGCCCAAATTCCGCCAGGCGAGAGCCGAAAAAGGATGGTCTTCCAAAATTTTTTCGTGAAGCGCAACGCTTTCATCGAATTTTTTCGAAATCTCAGTGCAAAACCACATCTTTTTCAAGGCAACCTGATTGTCCGGGTTTTCCAGCAGAGCGGCTTTCAAGGTATAGAACCTACGTTCGTGGGATTTCATGTTTTCGTAAACCAGCGATTCGTACAAGTAGATATTACTCATCTCTCTCGAGTCAACCGCCTCTTGTTTCAAGTCTTCAAGAATAGCAAGTGCGTCATCGTACAGTTCCAAAGAAGACAAGATTTCCGACCGGAGGAGAGAAATTTCCCTATTCCCGGGGGAGTGAATTTCAGCTTCGTCTAAAGCAGCCATTGCCAGTTCCTCATGTTGAGAATCCAGCAATAATTGCGCCTTTCTTAAGTGAAATCCCGCCGAATAAGGATGTTGGGTAAGGGCGTATTCAGCCACTTCGAGTGCTCGGTTGAATTGGCACTCTACTTCAAAATAATCAATCAATTTGTAATAGGACTCTTCGGTTGGAAATTGTACAGCTTCTGTTTGTGACATCTCCTCGAACAGAGAAACTATATCAAAGATTGTTTCTTTTTTGGTAAAATTACTTTGATTCATAGGTTGTGTTGTTTTACTTCATTGAGGTTAAAGATACGATAAAAAGAGGCGCATTTTCCACTCTAACTATTTCAAATCCAGCATAAATGACGAAACGGTAGGGTTTTGCTAGGGAATGGTCGAATTTGCATAAGATGCTAATTTTTAATAATTTAAGAATTAATTTTATTTGAAAATGAAAATATTTAATTAATCCAGATGCCTAACCATCTAATAAAAAACGAGTTCCGTTCATCAACAATGTGATTTCAAATCAAAATTTGGTTTTTCGTAATATTTAATTCCAAAATGACAATTTATGAAGCTCAACCAGGGACAATAATTATTCAGGGTTTCATCGTTTGCTGACAAAATAAACACCAATGAAGATTAAAATTCCCGCCACCAACTTTTCCCAAGTCAGTTCGTCTTTGGCGAAAATCAATGCAACGGCAGTAGCTAATAAAGGCTGAAGGTAAACGTAGATGCTCACCACGGAAGGGTTCACAATTTTCAAAGCATATGCATTGAAAAGATAAGTGACGCAAGTCGTAAAAAACAGGACGTAAGCGACGGCCAACCAAATTCCGGGGGTGAATGTGTTCCATTGTACGTTCATGAGTTGACGGGATGCAAGGGGTGCCACGAAAATAAATCCAATCGTGAAAACCCACATTATAACAGTTAGTGGATGATATTTTCGCATCAGTTTTTTCACCAAGACCAGATACAGTCCGTAGGAAGTGGCATTTATGAAAATAAAAATATCACCTATAAATCCTTCTTTTTTGTATGCAAATTTTTTGCCATATATTATCAAAAGCACAGCCCCTGCCACCCCAAGGGCAATTCCCAGCAATTTTTTTGAAGTAATCTGCTCCTTTAACAATATTGCGGATGCAATTAGGACGAGGAAAGGAGTAGTGGTCATTATCAGAGCGGCATGAATGTGGGTGGTCATTTTCAGCCCTTTGAAGAAGAGCAGTTGATTGATGGCTACTCCAAAAAGCCCACAAAGCACGAAAAGACCAATGTCCTTTCCTTCAATTTTTTCCCGGATAAAAAGGAGGTGTAGTATTCCGAAAATCACCATTCCGCAAATGACGCGCAATAAGATAAACCCGGAAGGCTGAATGTGTTCGTTGTCTAAAACCTCCTTAGCAATGGTGTAATTCCCTCCATAAATAAGGGCGGCCAGGAAAAGGGCGATATGGGCTTTGAAAACCGGGTTCAAGTTTTTAGTTTTTTATGTAGTAATTAAGGTGCTTTGCCGATGCTACTGTTTGCCTCACCTTGTTTATCAAATTATTGATTCAAATTGAAAATTATTCAGGATAAGAGGCATATTCGCGGACTAATTCTATAAAGTGGGCAAAAGTGCAATAGTTCGGTGACATTTTGGAAAAATTGAACGTTGAAAATCAATAAGTTATACAAATGGATGGGGCGAAAGCAACAGGACAATTCGCTTTATAAAAAGTTCATATTTGTAATTCTTTGATTTTAAATCGCATCAGAAATAATCCTTTGGTTTCGCAGGTTTGAAAGATTATTAGCCGGATTTTCTCTTTGTCGCAAAATATATTTTTCCATTCAGAGGATTTTTTTAAAATATTTGTGTCCTTGAAAGAATTAGGCATCTTTTTCGAAAATAGAAATACCTGTATCTCAATTCACAATTAAGCAAAAAATGAAAATCATTATCGCCGGCGCCGGAGACGTGGGTTTTCACTTGGCAGAGATGCTGGTTCATGAAAACCAAGACATTACGTTGATTGATGTTGACCGGGATGTATTGGATTATGCTTCTACCCATTTGGACGTAATGACCATTCTTGGAGATTCGGCTTCTATTCATACCTTGCAACAGGCGGAAGTGCGGAAAGCAAAATTGATTTTAGCTGTGACAACTTCCGAAACCAATAATCTGGTGACTGCCATTCTCGCCAAGAAAATGGGGGCCAAGCAAGCAGTTGCGAGAGTCTCCAACTCGGAATACCTGGCTGAAAGTCAAAGGAGCACTTTCAAAGAGTTGGGGATTGATTCCCTCATTTCTCCCCGTCAATTGGCGGCTAAAGAGATTCTTCGCTTGGTCAATCGCTGTTCGTTTACGGATGTTTTTGAATTTGAAGACGGGAAAATTTCTCTTTTAGGTATCACCCTCGACCATTCTTCTCCATTTCTCAATCGAAGGCTTAAAGACCTGCGAGCAGAACTTCCTGAATTTACTGTGCGATTGATTGGGATTTTGAGAGGACAGAAAACTATCATCCCAAAAGGGGAAACCATTTTAAAACCCAATGACCACATTTATTTTATCACAAAAAATGAAGACATTGACAATCTGGAAAATTTTGTCGGCCGCAAAAAATCCACCGAAATTCGAAACATTATGATTCTTGGAGGTACGGGTCTAGCCTACGATACAGCGAAATTGCTAGAAAAGGACTACCATCTTACTTTAATCGAGGGGGATAAAGGCCAATGCAAACGGCTCGCCGACCATCTTAATAAAACACTGATAATTAATGGGGATACAAGTAACGTGGAGTTGTTAAAAGAAGAAGGATTGGCCAATATGGACATCTTAATCGCCCTAATGCCAAATTCGGAAACAAATATTATTGCCAGTCTGACTGCTAAAAATTATGGCGTTTACAAAACGATTGCGCTGGTGGAAAATAAGGAATACACCCACATTTCTCAAAATATCGGCGTGGATACCTTGATCAATAAGAAACTGATTGCTGCCAATAACATTTTCCGGTACGTCCGAAAAGGACGGGTGGAAGCTATCTTCAGTCTGCACGGAGTAGATGCCGAAATCATAGAATTTGTGGTACACAAAAACAATCAATTGACACAAAAGCCTTTGAAAGCGCTCCATTTTCCAGACAAGGCACTGATTGGCGGCGTCATCCGGGGCGAGGAAAGCCTGATACCCAACGGCGACTTCCAATTGCAGGTGAATGACAAAGTCATCGTTTTTTCTTTGCACGAAGCCATCGGAAAATTGGAGCAGTTATTTCGATAAGGAACAACGACAAATTAAACTCACCTGCCCAAAAGCAACCGCCCTTTATAAATCTCAAAAAATGATCAATTTTCGTCCAGTTGCCAATGTTATCG
>CAZJYF010000104.1:0-9948 GCA_964549665.1 uncultured Saprospiraceae bacterium | reverse complement strand
TGAATGCCCTCGCCGCAACCTCCGAAGCTACGGTGAAAAATTTTGTTGATTATGAACCTTCCCGCTTTGTGAAGGCAGTAGTCCAAATTATTCACCGCGGGACGGCTTATCTTATAGCCTGTCTGGTCATCTGGTTCTTCATAAAAGCGCGAAAAGAGCCTCTTTCAGATAAATTATCGCTTGGGAATACGCTGTTGATAAGTATGTTAATTATTCAATTTTCTTTAGGGATTTTTACCATCATCAACAGTGTAGGGAAAACACCTCTCACCTATGCTGCCTTACACCAGGGAGGTGCTTTGCTGTTTTTCGGTGTTGCTTTATTCGTCAATTTTCAATTCCACCAGAAGCGCAATATTTAAATGCAAAAAAGAATGGAATTATTTTTGTATTTAGTTGTTTATCAATATTTTATAATATTTTAGTAGATTTGGTTTTCTCTAGTTCAGCACTACCAAAGAGAAGGCAAGGTGGCGCATTATAAATGGATGAAAAAAAAGTCTTCTCCGCAAAAAAATGATTCTTGAACCAAATTTTGGCTCGAAATATTTTAACTGTTTTATAAATCCACCCCACTACAGTATTTCCCGTGGAAAACCATGTGGAAAACTTTAAACCCAAAGCCCCCGTGGTCAAACTGGAATCAAAATTGATTTTCATTCTGCGTTCACCTATTTTTAGGAATTTTCCAAAATGCGCAACTGCAAATGGTTCATATTAGCAATATCCAAGACTTTTCCCTTTTTGGAATTATATTAAAAAAACTTTTCTTTTTGACTATTTATTTATAGCTTGGACTTATTGAAATTCGCATCCTACAAAAAAACGATAATTCCTACTTTTGCACCTTTACTTTTTCATTCATAAAGTATTAAATGGCTTATCAGGTTAAGAAAGAAGGAAAATTTAAATTTATTGAAACACAGGGTGGCGAAGACCATTTGTTACTCCTCCATGGGCTTTTCGGCGCTTTGAGTAATTTTGAAGGTATCCTCCAACATTTCGGCAAGACGCATAACGTCATCGTTCCCATTTTGCCCATTTTCGACCTTCCTCTTCGGAAAGTTTCGGTGGCCGGATTAGTGGATTATGTGATTCAATTGGTAGAATTTAAATCCTTCCAAGCCATCCATCTTCTAGGAAATTCCTTGGGAGGCCACATCGCAATATTGTATGCCATCGCAAGGCCCGAAAGGGTGGCTTCTATCACGCTGACCGGTAGTTCGGGCTTGTTTGAAAGTGCCATGGGTTCTTCTTTTCCTAAACGGGGGGATTATGAATTCATCAAAAAGAAAACGGAAGGTATTTTTTACAATCCAAATGTAGCGACTAAAGAATTGGTTGACGAAGTGTTCTCCACGGTCAACAATCGAAACAAAGCGATTCGGGTAATTGCCACCGCCAAATCTGCCATTCGACACAATATTGAAGATAAGCTGCACCAGATAAAAGCGCCTACCTTGCTTATTTGGGGCAAACAAGACCAAGTGACTCCCGCCTTCGTAGCTGAAAAATTTCACGAATTGATTGAAGATTCTCGCCTTATTTTGCTGGATAAATGCGGCCATGCCGCAATGATGGAGCATCCAAAAATATTTAACAGGCACTTGGAAAGTTTTTTAAATGAGGTGACGACAAAGGCAACAAAAGAAGTAGGTCAGGAGGGGGGGGTTAGTTAGGTTTAAAAAGAGTTTTAAACAGTTTACCTTCTCCGTTATTTATCAATTTCCATCAAAAACCTTCAAAAAGGTATCCACCATTTTCCAACCATTTAACTTGATATTCGTCTCGGTAGTAAATAGAATTATCAAGTCCTGTTCTGCCAATATATCCTTAGTAAATTTTAGGGAACGTCGCTTGTAGTGTTCCCGGTCAGTTTGCCAAATATCATTGAAATAATACATAAATAAAGCGCTTGGATCAAAGAAATTGTCCGGTATTTTTCGACTGTAAAGTGTCCAGAAAAAGCTATCGGCAATGGTCCATACCTTAGGGCGATACTTACCTTTGTTTCCTTCTTCCAAAATCATTTTTTTGTAGGCGTAGGTTTCATTTATTTTTGTCCAAAGCAAATTCAAGGCCTCAAAAATATCATTATCCGTGTCCCTTGCCTTATTTGTCACCACAAGGGGAGAATAATGGTAGTCCGGCAAATCCTTTTGAAGTAAGTTTTCAATGGTGGCCAATAAAGTATCAATAGCCTTGTAAGCCCCGTAAATGCTCCAATGAACCCCGCCTTTGGTGAATAGATTGTAACGAGAAGTATCTTTCATTTCCAGAAAATAATGATTGATATCGAGGAAAGGGATGGTTGATTGTTTCAAATATTTGGCATAGGTTTCATAATTGTTTGGGCCTTTTGGAATGCCGTCGTATTTGGGAGGAAAGTTTTCGGGCATGAAACTTCCCTTGCCCGCCACCAAAACCACCAAAAACTGGGTACCATGGCGTCTCAGGCTATCTGTCAGGCGTTGCATTTTTTGAACATTTTCGGCGACTTTGTCCTCTCCCAAAAAATCCATCCCCTTGTATGCTTTTATGTACCGCTCTTCATAAAAGCAATTGTTTTTGCCCATTACGACATTGCGGGAATTGAGTCTTTTGAAAAGGCTGAATTTGAGCTGGTTGTTAAATCGAATCAGCAAGTGACGCAATTTTAAATGTTCTTTTAAAAAAACTTCCCGGTTTTCCTGCCAACTCCCATTCAACCAATTTTTAGTGGTCAATTTTTCCGGTTTGGTCAAAGCCTGCCACCCCTTCAAGGGTCTCACGATTGGGTCGTCGAAAAATTGGAAGACTAATGGGAACAGCAGCAGCCCCATTAATAAGATAAAGAAAAAATATTTTGAACTTCGTAGAATCATTTTCAAAACCGAAAATAAATGAACGGATTAAAACCACTTACCTCTATTTCTGATAGGCAAATAAATAAAAGAATCAGGCTGAAAACAAAATTTGCCGAAAGGCTGCCGAAGCCTTGGTTGGGGTAAATAGAAGAAAGCTTTTTTTCAATTTTCGAAACCCCCGGAACAAAACTTATTGCCAAAGCAAGTACAAAAATGCTCCAAAAATGCGTGGAATATTCTGCGGTAGCGCCTTTCGTAGAAAAAAGCACCTCGATGAAATTAGTCGCCATTGCAAAATCATTCGAACGGAATAAAACCCATCCGATGAGGGTGATAAAAAAGGTGAGGACGATGCTTGGGGCTTTCCCAATTTTTTTTAAAAATTCGAGCAAAAACAAGCGATCCAGAATGAGAAACAGCCCATGAAATGCTCCCCAAACGACAAAGGTCCATGCTGCACCGTGCCACAAACCCGAAATCAGGAAAACGACCGACAGGTTGAAATACGTCCGATAAACGCCTCTTCGATTGCCGCCCAAAGGGATGTAAAGGTAGTCTCTCATCCAATTGCTCAAAGTGATGTGCCAACGCCGCCAAAATTCGGTGATGCTCCGTGCGATGTATGGAAAATTGAAATTTTCGGGAAACCGAAAGCCCATCATTTGCCCAATGCCAATTGCCATATCGGAATAACCCGAAAAATCGAAATAAATCTGGAAGGCATAGGCTGTGATAATGATCCAGGCATTCAGCATCCCCAATTCGCTCAAATCGCTCTGAAAAACTGCATCCACCTGCTCACCTAAAGGATTGGCAATCAGCAGTTTTTTGGAAAGACCCACGGTAAAACGAAACAGACCGCTTAGTTTGTTTTCTATGTTGAGGGCTGCCCGTCGCTCTTTTAATTGGGCCGCTATTTCGTTGAAACGGACAATTGGGCCAGCAATTAATTGGGGAAAAAGGATGATGTAAAGTGCATAGTCTGACAGTTTCTCGAGAGGTTTGTCTTTGGCAAAATAAATGTCGAGGATATAGCTCATTTTTTGAAAGGTAAAGAAGGAAATGCCGATGGGCAGGGCAATTTTGGACCAATCAAAAGGGGGGATTTCAAGTGAGGAAAGAAGCGCGTTTACATTTTCAACAAAAAAATTGGCATATTTGAAATACGCCATCAATCCTATATTTAATAAAATGGAAAATGATAAAAAGCGCCTTTTTTGAGGGTCGGATTTGGATTGAAAGATTTTGTTGCCCAAATAAAAATCCAGAATGATCGATGCGAGTAATACAAAGACGAATTTTGGCGCCCCCCAAATGTAGAAGAAGAGACTTGCCAAAAGGGCTGTTTTATTTTTGTGCTGGCGAGGCGTTATAAAATAGAGAAGCAGAAAAAGGGGGAGAAAATAGAAGAGAAATATGGCACTGCTAAAGACCATCGGCGCTCAATCGTGATTTTTTGTTGAATATTTTCGGCGGGTAAATTTATACTAATTCCCGGCAAGCACGGTACAAATCCTACCAATCTTTGCACTCTTTCACAACCGTTTCAAAATATTCCAACCAAATCGTCTCGTCCCGACCGGGGGTCTTTGACGATGGCCCCGTAAATGCCCTCTGCTAGCCACAATATTAATGCCGCTGGCTAAAGTGCCGCCCAAAAGGTAGGGGCCCCCACTTGGCGAGGCGCAGTAGCACGTCAATATTTGCTAAAATTTGAATTCCTTGGTACAAGGCACTTCAACACGTGGGCTAAGATGGCACCCTGGTCTGCTCCTAAATTAAGCACTTATGGTGCGATTTATTTGGAGGGCTTCACGAAGTATCCGTCTTTTCGCAACAGCGCTATTACTCCTTCCTCTCCTCCCAAATGGCCGGCGCCAACAGCAAAAAAAGTGGGCTGTTTTTGCATCATTCCAGCCATTACGGGAATCCAGTTTTTATTTCGGTTTACCAAAAGCAACTCCTCGTATTGAGAAACGCCACCATCCTCGGCCTCTATCATTAGGTTGAGGCCATTAAGGTCTTGCTTTTTGTACAATTCCACCATTTTGTCAAACTCTTCGTCGCCATTGGCGCTCGATTGGATGCTTTCTATCAGCATCTCAGCCTGCATCTTGTAAGGAATACTGTCAAACATACTCATTTGATATTCAGCCGTTTCCAATCCGCCGATTTCCTTATTTTGGGACTTTGCAATGTTCATAATTTCCATTTCATAGGAAACGATTTCACCCGATGACATTGCCTCCGGCGACATGTCCAAATCAGCCAAAACGGTGAGAAACATGGGCTTCATACGCTCAAAAAGAAATAGAGGCAATCCAATTTTTTTAAAATGCGCCTGCACTAAACGATAATCTGCGGAATCCAACAAATCTTTCAGTGTCATACCATCAGCCATAAATGCTTCCATCAGGAGCGAAAATTGAGAGGTAATGTCCATCATATCCTCCATATTTATTTCGAAGGTGACCTCCTGAGACTTGCCAATGGCTTCCTTTGTTCCTTTTGTTAGAAAGAAATCATCCTTGCCAATCATATGAATGGTGCCATACAGATAGGAAGGCGCTTCGAGGTTTTTACCGCTGATTTCCCAAAGAAGGGCATTTTCTTCAGCTGTGGGGGCGAGGGATTGTTTTTCAACAACAACCTCATTTTGCGCAATTAGAAAAGTGGTGGCAGTTACAAACAAAAAAAGAGAAATGCGAATTTTTTTCATTTTCAAATATTAGCTGCAATATCCCCCCTGCCCATTTTCCAGAAATGAGTAAAGTGGAATTTTTTAGGGGGCACTCCCTTTTCGTAAACCAATCCTTTCATGGAAAAAGGAATGTCCTTACTCATTCTCTTCGTGTTTTTCTTCCAGTTTCTTTTTGTCCGCCTCCTTCATGCCCTCTTTGATTTCACCTTCAATGGTGGCCCTGGCATTATTGAATTCGCGGATCCCCTTACCCAAACCCCGCATTAACTCCGGAATTTTTCTCCCTCCAAATAGAAGCAAAATGACAAAAATAATAGCGACAAGCTCCATGCCTCCGGGAAGTATCAAAAAAAGATTTTCCATATCGATGTTTTTTTTGTAACTATTTAGGTATCTTTTGGGTGAAAAATTTTCCAGGCACCACTAATGTATTTTTTTTCGACTTTCACGACAAAAACTCGGAAAAAAATTACCTCAATAGTCGGGATTTATTAATCAATGAATGAAGTACAAAATTAGGTCTTTTATAGGAAAAAGTTCCAATTAAGGATAAAGGTTTAAAAAGAATCCACCAATGCTTAGACTTTAATCTATCTTCTAATAAAATTCCTGCCGGGGTTGGCATTCAAAAATAGCTAGAAATGTATTTTACTGTTGTTTTTCCTTTCTTTAACGTAATTTTGGTTGGATTTAGCGGACAGGGAAACGATGTTAAAAAAATGAATTGCCTGTGGAAATAAAACAAAAAGGGGGAAAATTTCTAACGAGTTATTGGCAATTTCACGTTGCTTTCTGGCTTCTTTATTGGATATTCGGAAGCTTGCAAGATGCCGAGATTCATCCAAATTTCAAAGAGACCTTAAATTTGCCCATTGTATTGGGTTCTGTGGGGGTGGTCTATTTTAATTATTACTACTGGATTCCGAAATACCTTATTCGGAAGAAAAAATATTTATTCTACGGACTCAGCATCGGAGGATTGATTTTTTTGAACTCGTGGATCGTGAATTTCATCGTCGGGTCATTGATTTTTCACACCTCCTATTATTTTTCATTGCGCGGGATATTTATCATGTCCGTAGATACCTCCGTGTTAGTTGCTTTTACGACAGCTTTCAAATTTATGCAACAATGGAATGAACGCAACCGCTACGCTGAAGAGTTGGAAAAAAAGAACCTCGAAAGCGAGTTGCAAATGTTGAAGTCTCAAATCAACCCACATTTTATTTTTAATACGCTGAATACGATTTACTTTCTGATGGAACAAAAAGACGAAAAGGCGAAAGAGGTGTTGCTTCGGTTTTCCAATATTTTGAGCCATCAATTATACGATTACAGTAAAAATTTTATCGACATCTCTACCGAATTGGATTATCTCAAAAACTACATCGAACTCCAACGAATGCGACATGATGAGGATGTTCTCGATTTGAAATTCCATCTCCCAAAACGGATGAACGGTTACAAAATAGCCCCTATGTTGCTCATTCCTTTTATTGAGAATGCCTTCAAACACGGGCGGAATGCAACGAAATTTAAAATTGATATTCAATTGGAAATAACGAAAAATATGCTCCATTTTATAACGAAAAATACCATCAGCCCAAGCAAAGCCATACCTTCAGAGAGTGGCGGCATTGGGCTAATTAACGTAAAAAGACGTCTCAACCTGACTTATCCGAATCAACACGAATTGATTATCAAAAATGATGGAATCAACTTTCTTGCAGATTTAAAAATTCAGCTTAATGTGGAATAAAAAAGTCCTTGGCCAATCATAGCTATCATTCATATTTACAAATACTTGATGCTCTTTTATTTTTGTTAAAAAAAATCTTCAATCACTTTTCATGGCATTAAATTTTTTTAGAATACCGAAGCCCCAGCGTTTTGACTACAAACCCAGATTTTGGGATGCCGCCAAAGAGGATTTGGCAAAACGCATGAAAGCCTCAGACAACTCGAAAGAGATAGACCCCGAAGCAATGAAAGCCAGCATTTCAAGTCGCTTGCGTAGCCGGAGGGGATACGAACCCGCCAAAAGAGACCAATCAAAGCAACTCCTTCGGTCAAACATGATTTTGTTGGCTACCGTGGTTGTTTTGGTCATTCTATCCTTCTTGATTATTCAGGTATATTTGCCGAAGATTCTTCAAATGATTAAGTGAACCGAGTTCTGGAGTTCTGTGTTTGAAATCCCGACTTAGAAAAAACACCACCATCTATGGCTGATATCATTCAGCTACTGCCGGACGCTATTGCCAATCAAATTGCTGCGGGAGAGGTCATTCAACGACCGGCATCCGTTGTGAAGGAATTGATGGAAAACGCCATCGATGCGGGGGCGACGAACGTCAAATTGATTATCAAAGAAGCTGGGAAAACGCTGCTCCAGGTTATCGACAACGGTTGTGGCATGTCTGAAACCGATGCCAGGATGAGTTTTGAACGCCACGCCACCTCTAAAATTCGGGCTGCTTCCGATTTGTTCGCCATCCGGACGATGGGCTTTCGGGGGGAGGCATTGGCTTCCATTGCTGCGGTGTCGCAAGTGGAAATGCGGTCACGCCGGCATTCTGAAGAATTGGGAACACGTTTGCTTATCGAAGGTTCGGAAGTGAAAACGCAGGAAGCCTGCCAATGTATGGCAGGCACGAGTATTTCCGTAAGAAATTTGTTTTTCAATATTCCCGCCCGCCGTAACTTCCTGAAAACCAATACCGTGGAAATGCGGCATGTGCTGGATGAGTTCCAACGCATTGCCATAGCCCATTCGGATATTTTCTTTTCTATGCACCACAATGGCTCCGAAATTTTTCACCTTCCACCAGGCAGTTTGCGCCAACGGATCGTTGGTGTTTTTGGCGCCAATTCGAATAAGAAATTGGTACCGGTAAAGGAAGACACAGAAGCCTTGCGGCTTCATGGTTTCGTAGGAAAACCCGAATTTGCAAAAAAAGTAAGAGGAGAACAGCTAATTTTTGTCAACCAACGATTCATTAAAAGTGGCTACCTGAACCATGCGATACTGGGGGCTTACGAGGAATTATTACCCAAAAAAGCCTACCCCCTCTACGTCATTTTTATTGACATCGATCCCTCGACAATTGACATCAATGTTCACCCCACTAAGCAAGAAATTAAATTCGAGGACGAACGCTTGGTTTACAACTATTTAAAAGTTTCGGTACGCCATGCCCTTGGTCGGTTTAGCATCATGCCAACTTTGGATTTTGACCAGGAACCAAGTTTTTCATCACTCCGGAATTTTGGGCTCCCGGAAAAGACCCACGGGGATTCGGAAACGAAAACCCAACAACCCAATGAATCATTGCGATCCGCAGAAGGTGGTTTTGCCCGAAAAACCGACTCTTCTATTGAAAAAGCAAATCTAAAAAACTGGCAAAAACTTTACGAAGGTTTAAATGAATTGGATGAAGGAGCAGAAAATAAAGGACGGGAAAACACTATTACCATAGAAAGCAAATGGACAATAGATAACGAATTAGACGACGACGCCGGCAGCTTTTCCCGGGAGCAAAAAGAGCCTTATCAAATTCATGGAACTTATATTATTAGCCAAATTAAATCGGGCTTCATACTAATTGACCAGCAAAGTGCTCATGAGCGAATCCTATATGAAAAATATCTGAAAACATTGAAGGAAAAATCAGCAAACACACAAAAGGAGCTATTTTCAAAAACCATTTCAGTAGCACCTGCCGATGCCGTTGTTTTAAAAGAAATTTTACCCCAAATCAATTTGCTCGGATTTGATATTCAAGAATTTGGAAAACATTCTTTCGTGATTCACGGCCTGCCTACCGATTTCCGAAGTGGTCTAAATGAACAAAAAATTATCGAAGAATTGCTTGAACAATACAAAGAAAACCTGGAGTTGAAATTAGACCTTCGCGAAAATATCGCCCGGGCCATGGCAAGAAGCACTGCTATCAAAAGAGGCCAAATCCTCACGGCAGTTGAAATGAGGTTCTTAATTGACCAATTATTCGCTTGTGAAATACCTTTCAAAGGACCCTCAGGCAAAGATTGTTTTATGACCATGGATTTGGAGGACTTGGAAAAAAGATTCTAATAAGTTAGATGGATTGGGTTTTCAACCCACTCCAGCCTATCAAAGTCCCCCACTGAATTTTTATCATAAAAAGCCGAAAAAGTTAATTACTTCCTCCGATATTTGCGTTTCATCATTTTTGCATTCAAAAACTATCTATGTTTCGTATCACCGGCGTTGTCAAACATCTACTAATTATCAATGTGCTGTTTTTTTTAGCTAGTAAAATAATTGACACCCACTCCTTAGCTCTTTATTATTTCGAATCGGATAATTTTATTCCCTTTCAGATTGTTACCCACTTTTTCATGCACGCCAATTTGCCG
>CAZJYF010000103.1:0-9968 GCA_964549665.1 uncultured Saprospiraceae bacterium | reverse complement strand
GAGCACAACTTGGGTGTTCATCGGTTTGCTCGCCGGACGTGAAATTGGCATTCGCCTGAATCTCGAAAAGAAATTATCAAAAAAAATCACCCGGATGATATTTGCTGATTTGGGAAAAGTTTTCTTCGGCTTACTGGTCAGTGTGCTTTTGGTTTTTCTAATTAAAATCATTGGGGGATAGGCATTTTCGGACTTTCTTTTAGAAAATTAGTACCTTTGCTTCCCTTATTACCGAATGCTTTTTAAAACAAGCGAAAGCCAACCACTCATCTCGAGACCAGCTCTGAGTTAACTAATTTAATAATTCAATTTGCTATCTATGAATGCCGAAAAAGTGAAGCGCACGACCAGAATGATTGAGGTCGAAAAACTTCAAAAGATGGCGGAATTTCTCAAAGCCATTTCGCATCCTCTCCGGTTGGAAGTTTTGGAGTTGTTGGAAGAGAAACAACCGCAATCCGTTACCGAAATTTTGCAACAGATAGATATCGAACAATCGCTGCTTTCCCACCACCTGGTAAAATTGAAAGACAAAGGAATTTTGGATTCTTTCAGGGATGGAAGAAATATTTATTATAGTCTGTCCTTCAAAGAAATGACCAAAATATTTGACTGCATGGAAAAATGCGACTTTTTTTGAAGTTGAGTCCCATGCTTTCTACACACCTGTCAACAAGCTTAAAAATCCTCTTTTCCAAGGTTTCCAACTAGCCTTTATCAAGACAAAATGTTCTTTTTGTCTTTGTTCTTTGCGAAAGAAAACCACGCCGCAAAAGAACAAATCAATCGTCATTTTCACTTTGGGATGACCTTTCACCTTTTCCCAGGCAGCTTCCATTTCAGTTGACCAATGGATGTCATCCAACACGAAAATACTGTGTCCATGGGCATATTCAAGGCATTGTTCAAAATATTCCAGCGTGGGGTCATGCCGATGATTGCCATCGATGAAGAGATAATCCAATTGCTCCAATTCGAGCAAAGCCTTGGGCAGTTGGTCTTTAAATCTTCCCGTCAAAAGCGCGATATTTTTGACGCCGAGTAATTCAAAATTTTGCCTTGCATGCTGGGAAATTTCGCCACAGCCTTCAATGGTAATAAATTTGGAATTTTTTGATGCCGCAGCAGCCTGGTAAAGACTCGAAATGCCGAGCGAAGTTCCTAGTTCCAAAAGCGTTGTAGGTTTATAATAATGAATGGCTCGGAAAAGAATGCGGCAAAAGAAAGGCATCGTGGCTGAATATTTTGCCAGACTTGCCAAACTTCGCTCTTTTTTCCTCGTCACTTGCGACCCCGCCCCATAGTCGGTAATTTGAATGGTGGAATGGTCGCGGAGAATTAATTTCCGAAGATGCTCCAATTCGTCGAAAGCATAAAACATCCGCTCATCCTCCAACACATTTTCCAGGAATTCATAAACAAAAGGAGAATGGACGTTGTATTTCGTTTTCGCCTTGAAATAATATCGAATGAACCGAAGAAATAATTTTAGCAACCGCACCATGAAGCGTTTTGAGGTTATGAATATATCGGGGATTTAAATACAGACGCCAAAATAGAGCTAGATTTTCACAAAAGGAAGGACAAGGAAAAAAAAGCAGTCCCAACAGAAGAGAGGCAGGGCTTAATTTTGCCAGGAGTTGACAAAACCAAAAATATTCTGCCCACAGATCTGAAAAATACGAAATTGCAAACCGGGTTCGTTCAGGCTTCATGAAAAAAATAATTCTTTTCTTCGCTTGCCTATTATTATTTTTTGGAACTTCCGCTCAGTCCTACATGACCGCCGGAGGTATTCGTTTGGGAACCGATTGGGGGCTAACGGTTCAGCAACGCCTTTTGAAGAAATGGTCTTTTGAAGGCATCTTTCAATCCAGCCTAACCAGAGACGAGACCGTTTTAACCGGCATCGTTGAAAAACACAACCCCTTGATTTTCAAGAATTTTAATATCCTCGCCGGAGGTGGCTTGCACAAAGGTTGGAGCCATAGAAACGGCGAGAACCCTACCAAAAACCCCTTCGGACTGACCTTCATCGCCGGAGCAGAAATGACCTTGGGGAGCCTAAATTTCTCCTTTGATTTCAAACCGGCCCTCAACCTCTCCGGCGGCGAAAAACGGTTCTATACCCAAACAGCGATTTCCATTCGATATGTCATTTTGAAAAACAAGGTTTTTAATGACCTCACAAAAAAACACCGCAAAAAGAAGCGGAAAAAGAAAAAGGAGGATAGAAAGAAAAACTAAAAAAAACCGTTCAACAGTGACAATTATCACCAAAAACCCCCTCCCAAAAGACTATTTTTGCCAGTCAAAGATTCACTGCAATTTTACACCTCCTCCAGGAATATCTTTTATCCAAAAATTTAATCATCATGCGGACACTACTTCCTCTCCTTTTTATTATTTTTTTTGGAACCTCTCAAAGTTATGCTCAGCAAGACGTGGCTTGCAAAGACCTATCGCTCCTTGTAGAAATGGAAAGCCACGCGCAAGAGCCGTTGCTCCACTTCCGGGGAAACGAATTAACCGATAATTACGACCTGAAATACCATCGCTTGGAATGGGAAGTAAACCCCAGCCACAAATTCATCGCGGGAACGGTCACCTCCTACTTTACCCCAACAAAAGCGGGCTTCCAGGAAATCAATTTCGATTTTTCCAATGCTTTGACTATCAATGAGATACTCTACCACGGCAGCACTGTGGATTATGTGCAGCAAGCCAATAACCGGTTGCAAATCACCCTGCCGCAAATGATTCCTGTGGGACAACTCGATTCCATTGCCGTAATTTATGAAGGGACGCCCCCCGCTTCGGGTTTCGGTTCCTTTTCCACAACCACCCACAATGGTAGCCCAATTCTTTGGACCCTTTCAGAGCCTTACGGGGCGATGGAATGGTGGCCTTGCAAACAAGACCTCAACGACAAGATTGACTCCATCGACGTCTATGTTCGCACCCCGAAAGAATACCGGGCTGCTTCCAACGGCATTCTGGTTCATGAAATACCGGATGGCGATAAAGTGATTTACCATTGGAAGCACCGCCACCCAATTGCCGCCTATCTCGTCGCTATCGCCGTGACCAATTATGCCGTCTATTCCGACTTTGTTCCCGTACCAGACGGCGATTCTATCCTGATGTTGAATTACGTCTTCCCGGAGAACCTGGCGAGCGCTCAAATTGGCACTGCCAACAATGTTGCCGTACTGCAACTCTTCAACGATTTGTTTGGCTTGTATCCTTTTGCCGATGAGAAATTCGGGCACGCCCAATTTAGCTGGGGCGGTGGCATGGAGCATCAAACCATGAGTTTCGTCGTCAACTTTTCCCATTTTTTGCTGTCGCATGAACTCGCCCACCAATGGTTTGGAGACTATGTAACTTGCGGCAGTTGGGAAGACATCTGGCTCAACGAAGGCTTTGCCACCTATCTCGAAGGAATGACCTACGAACACGGGCTTGGTCCCAACAATTGGAAAAACTGGCTCCAAGGCAGAATAGCAAGCGTGACAAGCCAGCCGGGCGGTTCGGTTTTCGTGCCCGACACCACTTCCATCGGAAGGATTTTTAACGGACGCCTTTCGTATTCCAAAGGAGCCTTGGTGCTCCATATGCTGCGTTGGAAAGTAGGAGATGATAACTTTTTCCAGGCTATCGGCAATTATTTGAATGACCCTGCCATCGCCTATGGCTACGCCAAAACCGCCGACCTGAAAGCCCATCTCGAAGCCCAAAGCGGACAGGACCTGACGGAATTTTTTGACGATTGGTTTTATGGGGAAGGCTTCCCAACTTATCACATCGCCTGGAAAAACACCGAAACCGGGGCGAATCTTCAAGTGGACCAAACCACTTCCCACCCTTCCGTCGATTTTTTCGAAATGCCGATTCCCGTCCTCCTGAAAGGAGAAGGGCAGGAATTTATGGCACGCCTTGACCACACTTTTTCCGGGCAGGAATTCAATGTGGAGGTACCGTTTGTCGTCGAAGAGGTGGTCTTCGACCCCTATCCCTGGCTCATTTCCTCCAACAACACCATAGACTTCATCGCCACAGATACCAAAGAGGCAAAACGGTTGGAACAGTCCATCCGGCTTGCGCCAAATCCGGCTTCGGAAGTCATCGAGGTTTCGTTTGAAAATGTAGAAAACAGAGTAAAAAAAGTGGTTTTGCGCAATGTAGAAGGGAAGATTTTACAAACCATCCAACCCCATTCAGGCGCCTTTGAACTGAATGTGAGTAAGTTCGTTCCCGGCACTTACCTGCTGACCTTCTACGGAGAAGGCGTGCAGGTCAGCAAAAAATTTGTGAAGCAATAAGGACTGATTTCACCTACGACCTCAATCTCCACAACATCTTTTTTCTCAAAAAGAGAGGTTTTGAAAATAGAGACCCTATCATTTTTCCAAAAAAATGAGAAAGAAAAAGATTTACCGCCCGAGTAAATGAATTTTTCCTTTTTGGGAAGGACAAATTTCACGGAACCCGAAAAAAATTAAAACTCTAAAATAGTAAGCAATTAATTTAGGGCGTAACTTCGGGTTACACACTAAATTCCCCGCTCAATAATAACTGGGAAATTTCAAAGCCATCCTCACCAACCTTCTCCCATCCCAGCATTTTCTGGTATTTTTTCTGGACGCTATTAAAAATCCACGTATTTTCCCTTTTAAAATCAAACCAACCAATTATGAATCGCACACAACGCCTTATTTTTTTCCTTTTCTTTTCTTCCAATATTTTCATTTCGCAGCTTTTTGCCCAATCAAAGCACATTAACCTCAAAGCCCTTCACGACAGCGTCGAAATCATCGTAGATACCTGGGGAATCCCCCACATCTACGCCTCCAACGAAGCCGATTTATTTTTCGGGCAGGGGTTCAATGCTGCCCGCGATCGGCTGTTTCAGTTGGAAATCTGGCGCCGGCAAACGACCGGGACCGTTGCCGAAATGCTCGGTCCGAGGGAGTTGAAACGCGATATCGGAACCCGCCTTTTCCAGTTTCGGGGCGACATGGAACAGGAGATGAAACACTATCACCCCCGTGGCGATCAAATTATCAGGGCTTTTGTGCAAGGTGTCAACGCGTACATCGAATTGACCGAACAACAGCCCGAATTGCTGCCCATCGAATTCCAATTGCTAAAAATCAAACCCCAAAAGTGGACCCCAGAGGTGGTGATATCGCGGCATCAGGGATTGCTTGGAAACATCGGGCAGGAATTGGCTACCGGCCGCTTGGTGGCTTTACTGGGAGCGGATAAAGCCAAAGAAATTTCCTGGTTTCATCCCAATGAACCCAATCTGGAACTCGATGCCAAAATCAATCCCGATCTGCTTTTCGAAGATGTGCTGGAGTTGTACAATGCGTACCGGAAGCCGGTCATTTTCCGCCCGGAAGATTTGATTTCCGACGCCCGAACGGATGATTTGGAAAATTACCGGAACCTGGCGCAGGCGGATGAGGCAGCCTATCAGGAGTTGCAAACCAGTGAATTGGAAAACATCGGCAGCAACAACTGGGTGGTGAACGGCGCACACACGCAAAGCAACTACCCCATGATGGCGAACGACCCGCACCGGCGATTGGCAGTCCCCTCCCTCCGATATATGGCACACCTCGTGGCGCCTGGTTGGAACGTCATTGGCGGCGGCGAACCGGAGATTCCCGGCATCTCCATCGGGCACAACGAATACGGCGCATGGGGGCTGACGGTTTTCCGCACCGACGCAGAGGATTTGTACGTTTACAAAACCAATCCCGACAATCCCAACCAATACTGGTACCGGGGCGCCTGGGAAAACATGCGCATCATCCGCGACACCATTCCCGTGAAGGGACAAAAGCCGGTGGTCGTGGATTTGAAATACACCCGGCACGGCCCGGTGACCTTTGAAGATGCGGAACATCAGGTCGCTTTTGCGGTTCGATGCGGCTGGCTGGAGGTCGGTGGCTCGCCTTATTTGGCGAGTTTGCGGATGGACCAGGCGAAGAATTTCGCCGAATTCCGGGAAGCCTGCCATTACAGCAACATCCCCGGAGAAAATATGGTCTGGGCAGACCGGACGGGCAACATCGGCTGGCAGGCGGTCGGCATTGCCCCCATCCGGCGCAATTGGAGCGGCTTGGTTCCCGTTCCCGGAGATGGTTCGTACGAATGGGATGGCTACCTTCCGATAGAAGCCAAACCCCACGTTTTCAACCCCAAAAGCGGGATGTTCAACACCTCCAACGCCAATGTCACCCCCAACCATTACCCGTACAAAGATGCCATCGGCTTCAGTTGGTCGGACCCCTACCGGCAAGACCGGGTGGAGGAGATGCTCGCCAATGGTCGCAGGCATTCCCTGGCAGACATGGCGCGTTACCAAACGGATTATCTCTCTATCCCCGCCCGCCAATTGGTCCCCCTGTTGAATGCCCTTCCGGCAATGGATTCTACCCTGGAAAAAGCTCGACTGTATTTGCTCCGTTGGGATTTTCGGATGGAAGCCCCTTCCATTGCCCCCGGAATTTATAACGCCTGGGAAAAACAAATCCGGGACAACATGCTGCAATTGGTGGTGCCGCCCAAAGCCCGCCCTTTTGCCTACCTGCAACTGAAAAAAGTGATTGACTGGCTGGTACTCCCCGATGGAAAATTTGGGGCCGACCCAATTGCGGGGCGGAATGAATTGCTGAAAAAAAGTTTGAAGGAAGCCGTTCAAACGCTCACCAAAAAGCTGGGAAAGGATATGCAACATTGGCAACTCGGTCAACTCGATTACAAACACGTTCTCTTCAAACACCCCCTCAGCAATGCCGTCAAAGCTGCCTTTCGCCCCAAATTGGAAGTCGGACCGGAACCGCGGGGCGGCTATTCGTTTTCCGTCAACAACACGAGTTCCAATGACAACCAAAGCAGCGGTGCTACTTTCCGAATAATCGTGGATACCGGCGATTGGGATGCCTGCCTGGGAACCAATCCCCCCGGCCAGTCGGGGGACCCCGAAAGTCCCCTTTATCGGAACTTATTCGAGACTTGGATACAGGACGCCTATTTTCCTGTGTTTTATTCGAAAAAGAAAATCGAGTCGGTCGAAGAGGAGCGGATTTTGCTGGTTCCGGGAGGGTGATTTTTTGACCAGCTCGTTTACGATGGAACAGAAAGGTATGGTTCTTTTTCCAATTGACACTTTTTTTAATTTAAAATTTAAAATGATAAATGTAAAATGTAAAAGTGAACCCGATGTGCTAAGTCTCCAGACTTAGCACATTTATCCTTCACGTCTCAGACGTGTGTTCTATTTCGTGCCAAGTTTGGAAACTTGGCACATCGGGGGGGGCCCGGGAGGGTGATTATATTTTTGATAAAATCATTGAAGGCTAGAGAAAGGGAAGTTCAGGGAAGATAAATATTTATTAAAAGGAGCTATCTCTTGAGTAGCTTTTTATTGACCGCAATTCCTTCGCATAAATTTTATACCATGCCGGGCAAGGTTGTTTTATTTTTCTTTCAAGAAGTTAATTAATTTTTTCGGATCCTGTCTGTTGTCCCAAAATCCAGTTATTATTATTTTAATATCAATTTTTTTATAAAGGATACTGTAATGCCCTAAAGAAATAATTCTAGTCCCACTAAACTCAGTTTTTTTTCCAAGATCTGGATTCGTTTTTAATAAAGTTATTCTTTCCTTTATGCTTTCGTTTAATTTTTTAGCGTAAGCATTACTTTTGTTTCGATTGTTCCAATAGTCGAATATGTAATTACGCTGTTTAACAGCCGTTTGAGTCCAAAAAACGGTTAATCTTGCCATTCAGAATCAGCTTGGTTGAGGGTTAATTCAGAAACAAGTTTACCGTTTTCAATGTCTTTTTCACTCATAAGTAGCATTTCTATTTGTTCAGTAGATAGAGATACGATATTATCTTGTTGTGTTGATTCAATAATAATGCTAATAGCTTCCAAAAGTCTTTCATTCTTAGTGGCTAAAATTCGGTCAATTAGTCTGTTTTTAATCCTATCTATTCCAGTCATAAAATTATATTTTTTGTAAATTTCGTATATTTTGTGGCTAATTCAAAATGTTGCCCAGCGCTTAGACTATGAAAAGGAGAAGGTTGCGTGGCACAAATCTTTCAACCCGATGTTCTAAGTCTCCAGACTTAGAACATTTATCATTCACGTCTCAGACGTGTGTTCTATTTCGTGCCAAGTTTGGAAACTTGGCACATCGGGGTCCATTATTTTTCGTTCATCCGTTGCTCTCCATATTTAGTTAAAACCTCGTTCAACAATTTCTTGGAAAAATATCTTCCAATTGAAATCCATTTTTCAAAAATTGGTTTTAATTCTAAAATCAATCCTTTTTGCTTAGCCTTTATCAACAAACCAATTGAACCAATGCAATTTACATTGAGTGATTCTGCAATTTTCCGTGCCCTATTGTCGTCGAGTAATAAGTAGTCTGCTTTTAATTCCTCGTACAAAATCACAGACTCTGATTCTCCATAATCCATGACCACCGACAAATGGTTTCTAGATTTAATCTTAACAACTTTCTTTTTTAGTTTATTTAAAATTTTATCATCAAATTCAGGGTTATCATAATCCTTCAATTCTTCCCAGACTGCTTGGGCAATATAGAAATCACCAAACACCTCTTTAATCAAGTCAATATGTCCAACATGGCCTAGAGAAATCAACGCACCTGTATCCGCTATTACAATTTTCATGATTTCACAAATCACTCATTTTATCAACATCTGACATGATTTGTTCGATGCTTAAAGTTGAAACCGGTATCTTATTCTTTGCCAAAGACTTTTCAAATTCATTTCGAGAAAGTCCTGATAATTGAATAGCTTTTCCCAAAGTCAACTTTTCTTCTTGAAATAACATCATAGCTACTGCAACCTGAAAATGATTCTTCAATTCTTCTTCAGATTCATTCAATGCAATCAAAATGTCTGATGGTATATTTACTGGTATTGTTATACTTTTCATATTATTTTTTTTACAAAAATACATGCTTTTCTTCTATTTTCTATTTTTAAAAGCCCCTCTGGGAGCTTACCCCTGGGAATAGTACCCGATGTTCCAGGTCTCCAGACTTAGCACATTTATCATTCACGTCTCAGACGTGTGTTCTATTTCGTGCCAAGTTTGGAAACTTGGCACATCGGTTCTCTGGTGGGAACTCTTCAAAGTAGTTTCGAACATTCGATGGTGCTCTCTCAAGTTCAGCGATTAAAATGCCGGATATGACCCATTGGTGTCGTTTACTTAGAATTTCTTCGAACAAGGGTTTCGTCCAAAATTCAAACTCCTTGTCAAAGTATCCTCCAAAAATCGAAGTGTCAAAATATAATTTCATCCGGCAATTCTATTCTGTTATCAATTGTGCTTATTTATCCCTATCTCTCCCATTTATCCTCGGACACATAACTTCCACGTCTTACTTCCCTTGTGCCTGAAGTAAAACCGGTCGGTCGCAGTTATCCCCAAAAATGAGAAAGTCTTTTTCACCCTTTTCTAAACACTCCCCAAATCAAACGGCAGCTTCCGAATGCGTTTTCCCGTCAAATCGAAAATGGCATTGACTAATGCGGGGGCGATGGGAGGCAAAGCCGGTTCGCCTGCGCCGGTTGGAGGTTCTTCGCTCGGAAAAATGTGGACGTCCAATTCTTTGGGCATTTCGTGAATGCGCAGCACCCGGTAATTGTCGAAATTGGAATTTTTGACGCGCCCGTTTTCAAATTGAATCGGGTCTTTCAAGGCAGCCGTCAAACCCATCACTACACAGCCCTCGCATTGTGCCTGCACATTGTTCGGCGCCACAGCGATGCCGCAATCGATGGCGGTAACCACTTTGTCAATCTGCACTTTCCCATCCGCGTTTTTCGAGACCTCGACCACATGGCCGGACGTGGAAGGGAAGCAAGGCTTCAGGGCGAGACCCCGTCCCCTGCCGTCGTCCC
>CAZJYF010000102.1:0-10017 GCA_964549665.1 uncultured Saprospiraceae bacterium | reverse complement strand
TAATATAATAATCGAAGTCTTTGAATTTGTCTTTCTCTTTTGAGTTTGCATTAGCTTGCGACTGGGTGGCTGGCTGCCACCCGGTCACCCAATTGTACTTCCCATCTTTATCAATTCGTTGCATCTCCATTCGAATTTCCAGCCCCAGAAGCAAGATTTCGTATTGTCAGAATCGCGGATTATAAGGATTGAATAGATTCTAAAGGCATTGGAATTTGCCGCAAAATCTGAATCAGCGAAATCCCTAAATCTCCATGAATCCGCGATTCCGACAGTAAACTCTCACCACACCAACGGCAGCAGTCTTTTGGTTCTTTTTTGGTAGTCCCGGTAATCATCGCCGAAGGTAGAAAGCAGTGTTTTTTCTTCTGCCGTGATGCAGAAGTAGTAGGCGATGCTCATGCTGAAGGCGGCGACCAATGCGCCTGCAAAAGCTCCAAGGAATAAGCCGCAGCCAACGAGGGCCAGCCAGGCTCCTAAATAACTCGGATGCCGCACGATGGAATAAGGACATGGTCAACGGTCAATTCATCTTAACAAATTTCTTTGCAATAAATTTCCCCTCCGAACTGACCCTAATCGTATAAATCCCTTCCGGCAATCCCGTCAAACGGATTTCTTCCTGCAAAGAATTGTCGAACGACTCCCTGACCAGGCTTTTTACTTTTTTACCTACTAAATCGAAGATTTCAATTTCTACCTGGTGTAAAGGATCTTTCGATTCGAGATTGAGCGTGAGGTCATTAAAAGAAGGGTTGGGGTGGATGGACAGGATGCCATTCAGTTGTATTTTAAAAATAGCAGTCACCAGATCATGCCGATTGAAAAAGTTCCAGATTTCGGTACTGGCATGGATGTCGTTATTTTCGGGTCCAAGAAATGGAGGCGGTACAAATAAATCTCCTGGCCACGGGTGACCTCCTCCTGCAATTTCATATAGCCATACTTCGGCATTATCATCGCACGCTCCCCAGATTTTTAGCGTGACCGTAGAGTTATCGGTTGTGTCAATATCCGGCAGCGGCGTTATTGTAGGTTCTGTCGAGCAGTTATTGTTAGTTGTCCAGAAATCAACTACTTCCGGGACAGACTGTAAAAGACCGGGTATACCATCAAAGGGAACAATTGGGTCTTCTGAACCATGAATTTCCATAACCGGAATTGAACGTCCAGGATCACAAAGTCCAAAAGTTCCGCTAAGCATTCCTCCTGAAACTGAAGCCACCGCTGTAATCCGGTCGGGTAATTCGCATGCAAGCACATAACTCATAAAGCCTCCATTGGAATGACCGCAGGAATATATCCGTGCAGGGTCAATGTTGTACCCCTGGCTTATCACATTAATCATTTGGTCCAAAAATCCTACATCATCGTTCCCGGAAATCAATAATGGGTCATCTCCCTGACCAGCATTCCACCCGGGAGCATCCGGGGGCAATGGCGAAAAACCATCGCCTAAATGAACCAAAAGTCCTTGTGGATATGCAACGATAAAATGACCCGTATCTGCCACTGCATTCATTTCTGTAGCAGCAATCATATAGTCATTATTCAAACCATAGCCATGCAAAGTGATCACTAAAGGCCAGGCTTCATCTCCTGTATAAGCTGCTGGTATGTACAATTTGTAGGTGCGTTCCATGTTATCGTAAATTAATGTGTCTGAAACCACTTCACCAAGCCTTTTTACATGCCGATTGAAAAAGTTCCAGATTTCGGTACTCGCATGGATGTCTTTATTTTCGTGTTCAAGAAATGGAGGTGGTACAAATAAATCTCCTGGCCACGGGTGACCTCCTCCTGCAATTTCATATAGCCATACTTCGGCATTATCATCGCACGCTCCCCAGATTTTTAGCGTGACCGTAGAGTTATCGGTTGTGTCAATATCCGGCAGCGGCGTTATTGTAGGTTCTGTCGAGCAGTTATTGTTAGTTGTCCAGAAATCAACTACTTCCGGGACAGACTGTAAAAGACCGGGTATACCATCAAAGGGAACAATTGGGTCTTCTGAACCATGAATTTCCATAACCGGAATTGAACGTCCAGGATCACAAAGTCCAAAAGTTCCGCTAAGCATTCCTCCTGAAACTGAAGCCACCGCTGTAATCCGGTCGGGTAATTCGCATGCAAGCACATAACTCATAAAGCCTCCATTGGAATGACCGCAGGAATATATCCGTGCAGGGTCAATGTTGTACCCCTGGCTTATCACATTAATCATTTGGTCCAAAAATCCTACATCATCGTTCCCGGAAATCAATAATGGGTCATCTCCCTGACCAGCATTCCACCCGGGAGCATCCGGGGGCAATGGCGAAAAACCATCGCCTAAATGAACCAAAAGTCCTTGTGGGTATGCAACGATAAAATGACCCGTATCTGCCACTGCATTCATCTCTGTAGCAGCAATCATATAATCATTATTCAAACTATAACCATGCAAAGTGATCACTAAAGGCCAGGCTTCATCTCCTGTATAAGTTGCTGGTATGTACAATTTGTAGGTACGTAACGAATCATCGTGCAGGATTTGAAAGTCTTCTAAAGTTTGGGCCTCACCTTTCCAGCAGACGACCAAAAGCAGGGAAAAAGGGAGAAAAAATGTCCTTTTCAAAGTTTGTAATTTTTGGTTGAAAAATAAAGGAATGTCTAATTTTTGATTTTTCATTGTCTGAAAATTTTAAAGCCTTGTTTTCCTTCCGGGTGGCTGGAAGAGGAAGCAGGGGAGTTATTAAATGATGTATTTTAGATTATTTGGCCATTAGACAGCTTATGCAATCAAATGGAACATCAGCCTGATAATGGAGGCAAAATAACAGGAGGGCCACCGAAAAAAGACTCACGGCTTATCACATCGATTAGTACGGTGTTGATGGAAGGATTAATTGGTTTTTCCATAGTGCTTTGTTTTTTTAATTTGATAATCGATTGAAAGTCTATACCAATTCTTTGCCTTGTGTTACCCCGAAAACTGATTTTTTTTGAAAATTTTTGAATAGGGTCGATATGAAGGCGGTTTCCTTGCTTTCTTCGGCCCGGATAGTTCTTATTTTTGTTGATTGTCGGAATCGCGGATTAGACGGATTAGAAGATTTCACGGATTTGGGGGTGTTGGAATTTGAAGAGAAAAAGTAAAATCAGCGAAATCCTTAAAACCGCGGGCATCCGCGATTCAGACGGGAAATTGTCTGAATCGCGGATTGCAGGGATTAAAGGATTGCACGGATTTGGGGTGCAAAATAATTTACTCGGGAAAGGCATAATCAACGGAATCCATCAATCCGCGCGAGTCCGAGATTCAGACAACTTCATTTATCAATTCGTTGCATCCCCACCCGACCTATGCGTCAAAACAGCCGAATTCCGTATCTTTGAAGGACTACCCCCAAGGTGCCGCTTGAAAGCCCTTGAAAAATTGGACAGTTCGGCATAACCCACTTTGCGGGCTATGTTGGCAATCGACATCCCGGTAGCTAGGAGGAGATTCAGGGCTTCTTCCATCCGCATTACTTCGATGAGTTGGGAGGGACTTTTGCCCGTTCGTTCAAGTAGCTTCCGGGAGAGGCTGCTGCGGTGCATGGCGACGGAGTCGGCAAGTTCCGCTACCCCAAACCCCGGTTCCGACAGGTGGTTGGCTATCAGTTGTCTGATTTTTTCCGGGAACGTATTTTCGTTTTTAGAGAGTGGCATTGCTGTTTTGATTTCTCGTGAATACCACTTGGCTACAGAATGTTACCCGGTTTAATGCAGAAAAACAAATCATTATGAGAAACCTATCCACCCTTTTTGTGCCTGCGTTGATACTTTCCACTTTAGTATTCCCTTTTTTTGGCTGCAAGGAACTCCCGGATGCCGTAGAAGAAAAGTCCGTTTCTGAAACTTCCCATAAGGATATAGTAGTGATGAATGATTCGATTTGGCGGGAGGATTCATTAAAGATGTGGGGGCTTTGGGAGCATTATTGGTTTTTCGACGACAATTACCGAAATGACAGTGCTATTGCTGTTTGTCAAAAAATGATCGAAGTTGGCAAGCCTATGATGGAATACCGGTTCGACTCAACGATTTATGAAAAATACGCCAAGGCGTTTGGGGGGATAGGGTACAATTTACTAGACAAGGGACAATTAGATGAAGGCATTGAGTTCACTAAGAAAAGTTTCAACTTGATAACCGCCCAATTTGGAGAGAATCACCCTAGAAATCCTGAATTGTGTGCAAGTTTCACCATCTACTACGAGCAAAAAGGCGATTTTGAACAAGCGTTGAAATATTGCGACAAGAGCTATAAGATAATTAAAAATTCTATTCAAGGCTTACATTATTATGAAGGAAATATCTATTTAAATTACGCAGGGGTCTTCAAAGCTAAAAATGACTGGGGACCTGCTGTTGGATACATCCAAAAAGCAATTGAAGTATATAAAAAAACAGCGCCTCCAGCATTACTAGCTGCTTATCACAATTTGGGAATTTCCTACCTCCACCTAAAAAAATATGAAAAAGCTAAAGTCAGCGCGGTACGTTGCATTCGATTGGCCACGGAAGAAAAGGAACGGAAAAAGTCCGGTTTCTTCTACTTCCCAACGGGAAAGAAAAAAGACGAGTGGCATTATTTCGACCTTCCCGCCGTGTATGTTTTGCTTGGAGCAGTCGAACGGGAATTGGGAAACTATACCAAATCGCTTGAAAACATCAAAAAAGGCATCGAACTGGGACAAAGGCAATGGGAAATTTCAGGTAACGAGGTCGCCAAAGCTTGGCTTGAATTGGGGAAAACTTACGCCAGAATGGATAAACCAGCCGAAGCCATGAAAGCCTTCAAAAAAGTCAATCCTATTGTAGAAAAATATGCAGGGAAAGGAAAGGGAAATGAGATTGCAGCGTGGAACGAAGCAGGTGACCTTCAGCTTGAACTTGGAAATAGAGACTCCGCCGTTTTTTATTTTCAAAAAGCACTTTACAGCATTTCCCCTGAATTTCCTGAAGCAGATTTTTATAAAAATGCCCATCTCGAAGATTTAGGGACTTCCCTTGTTCTGCTTGAAACCTTGAAAAAAAAGGCCAGGGCACTGCAATCACTCTTTGAAAAATCAAACAATTGGAATGCCCTGGCTTCCAGTCTCTCAACCTTTACACTCGCCACCCATCTCACGGACAAAATGCGCTACGGCTTCAAATGGGAGAGCTCCAAACAAACCCTCTCCGAGCGAATGCTCCCCATATTCGAGGGTGCCATCGAAACTACTCTTCGAATGCACCAACAAAAAAAGGAAATGCAATATCTTGACCAAGCCTTAGCTTTCGCCGAACGAAGCAAGGCTTTTACTTTGCTGGAGAATTTGCATGCCGAAAAAGCCAAAACCTTTGCTGGTATTGCACCCGAGTTACTCAGTCAAGAAGAAATAATCAACCGGGAGATATCCATATATAACGGTTTCATTATTGAAGAAAAGCAAAACACTCAAAACCCAGATTCCGCCAAACTTAATTACTGGGAAAACAAGCTGGTGGATTTGAAAAAATCACAAGACTCCCTCACCTCAATTTTTGAAAAAAACTATCCCAACTATTACCGACTAAAATACGAAAACCCACCATTCTCTGTTGCCAAACTCCAAAACCAACTCGCCGAGAACGAAACCCTCCTCGAATATTTCCTCGGGGACTCTACCCTATTCACTTTCACTGTTGACCATTCCGGTCTCGAAGTCCATCAGCAAAAAATAGACTCCGTTTTCTTCAATGCCGTTGACCGCCTCCGTGTTTTCAGCAAAAGCCCCAGCAGTGATGCGACCTGGATCGCTGATTATCAACATTTTGTACAAGACAGTCGCTACCTCTATGGCATTTTGATGGAATCGGCCCAGGCAAAATTTGACCAACCCTTCGCCCGCGAAAAACGCCCTTCCCTCCTCATCGTACCGGACGGGGTGTTGAATTTCCTGCCCTTCAATTTACTGCTGACCCGACAGCCGGATGCCGTTACCCTGGCTCGAAATGATTACCGCAACCTGCCGTATCTTCTTAGGGATTTTGACATCCGCTACGAATATTCTGCGACCTTGATGCTGGAAAGCAAGCGGTCGAATCCAGGCGGCTTTTGGCATAAACTGTGGCACAAGCAGCCTACTTACTGCGGTTTTGCACCCTCCTACGGCGACGGAAATCCCATCGCCAGCCGCGGCGAAATGGACAGCCTCAAACTCACCGAACTTTACCCCGACCTCCAACGGGGGGAGTTGCACTCCCTGAAATTCAATATCCCCGAAGTGGAAGGAGCCAGCCAGCTCATGCGGGGCCAAGCCTTCACCGGGCGGGCGGCCACGGAGGCGGAATTCAAAAAGCAGGCGAAAAACGCAGACGTCCTCCATCTGGCCATGCACGCACTAACCAACGACAAGGATCCCCTTTTCAGCCAACTCGCTTTCGAGCGCGACCCCCTCGACACGAGCGAAGACGGTCGCCTCCACGCATACGAACTCTACAACATGCGGCTGAAAGCAGACCTCGCCGTCCTCAGCGCCTGCAACACGGGCGCAGGTAAACTGCAACGCGGTGAAGGCGTGATGTCGCTTTCCAGGGCATTCAAATACGCCGGTTGTGCAAACGTGGTGATGAGCCTTTGGACGGTAAGCGACGAAGCCACCAAGACCATCATCGGGAACTTTTTCAAGCAACTAAAAAATGGAAAAGGCAAAGACGAAGCCCTTTGTCAGGCCCAACGCGATTTTGTCGGCACGGCCACCCAAAGATTCACCCATCCCTACTATTGGTCAACGATGGTGCTCATTGGCGATGACGAACCGCTTTGGAAACCGGGCGTTCCGCCATTCCTTTGGTTGGTGGGGATATTGGTGGCGCTTGGTCTTTTGACTTTGTTTGGCAGGGTGCGGAAATGATTACCGCTTGCCGGCTTTTTTTATCTTTGTGAAAAAAGCAATGTGTAATAATCTGAGTAACTGAAATCGCCTTTCCCCGAAGCTTTCTCAAAAGACCTTTCAAGGCATCACTCAAAACCTAGAAGATCTGGCAAATTTAGAATCCACGAATTAAAGATTTGCCATATTTTGGAAATTGAGCAAATCGGGTCTTTTAAGACTGCCTGGACATTCAAAACAAATGGTGGAAACCCTTTAGAAACAGGGACGATTATTTCATTTACCTGCTTGACTAGAAAATGGCTCGACATTCCAACGAAATTTATCTCAAAGCACTTCGAAAAAACGACCCTGCCGTTCTGCGGGACATTTACCGGGATTTTTATCCAAGCATCCGAAATTTTGTACTGCGAAACAGCGGCACGGAGGAAGACGCAAAAGATATTTTCGGAGATGCATTGGAATCTCTGCTGCGAAAGCTGCAGTCCGGAAATTTTGTACTCACCTGCAAGATGAATACTTTTCTTACCGAAATCGGCGCAAGGCTTTGGCTTAAAAAACTTAGACGAAAGAAATACGATGCCGGGGTCACAACGGACGACCCATTGGTATTAAAACATGTGGCCGATTTGGAAAAGCCGATGGAGCAGACAGAGGAATATGTTCTGTACCGGAAGAAATTTTCCCTGCTGGATGCCGGCTGCCAACAAGTCCTTAAACTTGGCATCACAGATGGCCTTAGCCATAAAGAGGTAATGAAAGAAACCGGTCACACTTACAATTACTCCCGGCAGGCGAGGACGAAATGTCTTAAAAAACTGATTGCCCTTATCAAAGCAGACCGGCGGTATTTGGAATTGAAAAACCCTACTATTAAAGTATAAAACTAGCTAATCAGGCTAACAGTTATGAAAGAAAAAATGTACGAACGGATATTGACTTGGCTAGAAGGTACCATGACGCCCGATGAGCGCAGCATTTTTGAGGATGAAATGCGACAGGACAAGCAATTGGCTGCCGAAGTCGAGTTGGCAAAATCGGCCATCGCAGCCCAACAGGAAACGGAGGTGATGGCAATGCGGAAGGAGTTGCGAAAAATCATGCAAAGAGAGCCTCTTCCAGGCAAAAATAGAATTAGTAATGGACATTGGCTTACCCTTGCACTCATTGTGCTGGCAGGTTTGGCTTTGCTATTTTTTTTGTTTTCAAAAGAAAAAAAAGCACCAACCCCCAAGCGGATGGGACCGGTGGCGGCTTACCAAAAATATTTTTCAACCCCCAATAGAGTGCTCCATCTAACCCTTGGGGGCAAACGGACGGAAACGGAGGAGGATTCACAGGAAATTCTAATTGGGCAAAGGGTCCGTCGGTTGAACGAACAATTAACTTCCAACAATCTGCCTGCTGCCCTTGAATCTCTCGATTCACTGGAAAAAGAAGACCCCACCAATAAATATTTATCGAAAACCGAGTTGCTCCTTTTGGAGGGCATTCTCCAATTGAAAGGCGGCGAAGCCGAGGTTGCCATAACTCTTTTTGATAAAGTGGAACAAATTCGTCCGAACGAAGAAGCACAATGGTACCGAACTGGAGCTTTACTCTCCTCGGGGCGAGCAAAAGAAGCTATTTCCCAATTGGAATCGATCATTGCCCAGCCAGGTCATCCAAAGAAAAAGGAGGCTACTGAACTCTTGCAAAACCTCGATAAATGAAATCCGGTTTCAACATTTTCAGAAGTAACTAAATTTGCAAGAAATTGAATCCTTGCACCTGCCGAATTCGATACCCATCCATCAAAACACCCTCAACCAAGCAAGATATCTCAACCGGTCAAAGCCTTTGAAATTGAATAGCCATGCTCAAGTTTTTTCAAATTACGCGCAGCAAAAAATTACGGGTATAAAAACACGCATTTTCTTGAAAAAAAATTAAATTTGCCATTAAAATCATTTCTGTCCGTTCCCCGACTGTATGTTAGTTGAACTTTACAGTTTAAAGTTCCTTTTTTTTACACCTCTTGAGTATCCATTTTTTCTAATTATTCTCGAAGAGTCAATGCTGCTTGATGTGTTGGTGAATCGGGTTGGAATGAAATAGAGGCTCCTTTTATTATTTGCTTTCATCAGCAGTTGTACCAGCACTGTTCTCTTTTCCAAAAACATAATTTATCATGAAACAGCTATTCCAATTAGTGCTGGTTGCTGCACTGACGGGCTTATTCATTTTTGCCAATCTCAACGGTCAGGATAACTCCTTCTGGCTTCGAAATCTCTCGGAAGGTATGGGGGCGGAAACCACTAATTTTGACGACAGGATTCCGGAAATCGCGGCGGCGGGGGATCAAGTGCATTCTATTTGGTTCACGCAAGGTGTCAATTCGCAATTGTATTATCGCCGCTCCTCGAACAATGGAGAAAGCTGGGATCCCAAAATGAAACTGCTCGAAGGGGACCTCGACAAAAATAAGACTTACAACAGGATGGCGGTATCGGGCAACTATGTTCACATAGTCACCAGTTGGTATAATGGAGCGGAAGACGAACTTGCTTATTTCAGGTCAACCGACGGAGGGGCAACATTTGAGCCAAAGCAAGTGCTTTTTTCGACATCGGCTCAACAAGTGGGGAATGTTCACATTTTTTCACAAAACCAAAAGGTGTGCATCAGCTTCACCCATGAGTGCTCTTATTGCGGTTTCCAGAAAAAACTGATTCTTCTCAATTCCGATGACAATGGAAGCTCGTTTGAAACGATTCAGATACTGGAAAACCCTACGGGAAATTTTACCGATTTTGACGACCTGCGCATTGCCGGTAACAATGTGTATCTGCTGTACATGGAAAGCATTGGCTTTTGGGCAAACTACGATTACAAACTGCATTTCCTGAGTTCCACCGATGGAGGTAATACATTCAGCGACCAGGTCATTTCGGAACCCGCAGCCAGCGGTGAGCACCACGTGTTCACCCTTCACGACAGTAACAATGGCTATAATCCAAAATTAGCGGCTGATGGGGACAAGGTTTGGGTGATATGGTCGGGATGGGACGAAAACAATGTGTCCACTGTTTTTGTGCGACATTCGGGTGATGCGGGAACGAGTTTTCTACCGCTTTCCAAAATTTCAGGATCG
>CAZJYF010000101.1:0-10065 GCA_964549665.1 uncultured Saprospiraceae bacterium | reverse complement strand
AAAGTTTTCGACCTCATTCAATAATCTTAGGCACTGAATTAATTTCCTTTATTTATTTTTAAGCCCGACGAATTATTAATTTCGCCCAACCATTTTAATAGCAAAACCCAAAGCCTGCGGATACCAAATAAATTTAAAATCCACTCAATGAAAAGATTAATTATAATATCAGGCACATTGTTATCCTTATTTTCCTGTACCAGGGAAAACGACCATCAAAAAGCTACGAGCAATATCCATAAAAATGAAAAGACCATAATGGCTTTTTTTGCCCATGCGGACGATGAACTTGTGGTCTCACCAATCTTGTCAAAATATGCCAAAGAAGGGGTGAATGTTTTCTTGGTCATTGTCACCGATGGCTCGAAAGGAGTAGAAGTGCATGCCCATATTCCTGCCGGAGACTCACTAGCCCAAGTTCGTTCTGATGAAGCAGCCTGCGCTGCTGCAGCCTTAGGAATTAACCCCCCAATCCTTCTCAATTATGAAGATAATAATTTGGTTTCCCGATCAAGCATTTACTCCCTGGATGAAAAAATAGATAGCCTGTTAAAAAAATATCGCCCCGATGTGGTCATTACCTGGGGACCGGACGGGGGTTATGGGCATCCCGATCATCGAATGGTCAGTAATCTTGTCACCGAAGTTGTCCAAAGAGATATATATGCCCCTTTGAGACAACTACTTTATGTTGGATTTCTAAGAGAAACATTAATTTCAGCCCCCAAATTAAATACTGTTCAGGCAAATAGGTTTAGAGAAAACTTCCACACCACTCAAAAGAAATTTCTTACCTACAGGATACCCTACGACGAGGAAGATCTCCAAGTGAGCCGAAAATCCTTGGGTTGTTATAAATCTCAATTTACGCCAAAAGTCATGGATGAAATATTTATCTTGTTAGCCCAGAACAAAGGAACGCTCTATTTGCGGCCATGGTACGATTCCAATAAAATCAGGACTGATGTTTTTGAATAAAATTAAAACTGCACGTAAAACCATAGGCTCCCGTCAATTCGCAAAAAAGTATCGCTGGATTTTCAGTAGCCAAACCTAAATAACCATTCTCATCCTACAGAAGGACAACCTGCGAGGGACATTTTGAATGTGAGAAAGTTTCAAATGATTACCCCTTTTCATACAAATCCATCAGCTCTTTGGTCACCTTTTTGGCCCTGAATTTTTGGACATGTTTGAACCCATTTTCAATAAGCCTGCTACGCAAATCGTTGTTGGTCAATATTTTATCAATCCCTGCGGCAATCTGCTCCGGCTTGTCGGGGGGAACAAATAGCGCTCCGTTTCCCGCCGCTTCCGGCAAAGAAGAAACGGAGGATGTCAGCACGGGAACTTTGGAGAACAAAGCCTCAATTATTGGGATTCCAAAGCCCTCATAAAAGGAAGGGTAGAGGAAAATTTGCGCGTTTTGATATAGCAGTGGCAATTCTTCCAGACTAATATCCCGTAAAAAAAGGACGTATTTTTCCATCTTTTTTTGGGCGAGATAGCGCCTGACTCTTGTCTCATAGGCGCTGCCTTTCCCAACAACTAGCAGAGGAATCCGCAAGCTGACCGGCAAATATTCCAACGCTTTAATAATGCCCAAAAGATTTTTTCGCTCGATGATAGCGCCTACATAAAGCATGTATTGGGTAGGCAATTCGTACTTTTTGAAAAATTGTTCCACCCGTTTGGAGCTGAAAGTTTGCCCGAAAACTTCGTGGCAGGTTTGGTAGATGACTCTGATTTTGGAAGGCAGAATGTTGTAATAATGGGCAATATCCCGTTTGGTTTGCTCACTGACAGCGATAATGACATCCGCGTTTTGGCAAGCGTATCGGAATTTAAAGTCGTAAATTATCCGGTCGGGGATTGAATAATAAGAGGGATACTTTTTAAAAATCAAATCGTGTATGGTGACAATGCTTTTTACGCCCGTTTTGGAAATTCCGACGGGAATTTCATTGCTCAGCCCGTGATAAATATGTATGCCCAATTTTTTCAAATCCTTTTTCACGCCAAAGGTTCGCCAATAGCCGTTCCACCTTCTTCTTGAAAAATGACATTGAAAATCTGGATTATCAAAAAACTTGTCGGCGGCAGCTCTCTTTTTTGCCAGAGGAGAGTACAAGTGGTATTCATTTTCGGGAAACTGCGTGGCGAGGTTTTGCAACAGGCTGCGGCTATAGTTGCCCAAGCCCGTAAAATTGTGGAAAAGACGTTTTGCATCAAAACCTATTTTCAACATATCCTCCAATTATAGGGTACAACACCTTCAAGCAAATACCTCAAATTTCCAACAAAAAGCCCCAATGAAAACACAAATCTCATCGAGGCTTTATCTAACATTATGAAAAATTTTAAACTGAAAAACTCTCCCCACACGCACAGGTCCGGCTGGCATTTGGATTTTCAAAATAGAAACCTTTTCCCTGCAGACCACCCGAAAATTCTAGGGTGGTGTTGTACAGGTAAAGAATGCTTTTCAAATCAGTGATGATTTTCAAGCCATTGTCTTCAAAAACCTGGTCGTCCGGTTTCAATTCATCGTCAAAGTCCATTTGATACGAAAGCCCCGAACAGCCGCCGCTTGTCACCGACACCCTAATGAAATGCTCGCTGCTGATTTCTCCATTTTTCCTTAGTTCCAGGATTTTCTCCTTGGCTTTGTCACCTACATATAACATATTGAGTATTAGATTGTTAGTAAAAAAAATCAAGACAAAAGATTGCAAGATTACATACTTAAAGAAAGGTCTTAAATCTAACAATCCTTTATCTTATGTCCATCTAAATGGCTTCCAAATTTACGCCTTCTTTGAATAATTGCCAAATTGGACTTAATTCTCTCAAATGCCGGACGCCCCCCATTACCTTTTTAATCGTTCTTTCAATTTCTTCCGCGCTTGTAAATCGGCCTAGGCTAAACCGAAGGGAGGAATGCGCCAAATCCTTCCTTAACCCCATGGCTAACAGCACATGCGAGGGTTCCATCGAAGCCGAGGTACAGGCAGAACCGGAAGATACGGCAATATTTTGATTGAACGTCATCATCAAGGCTTCTGCCTCGACAAACCGGAAGGAAAGGTTGGTCACATGGGACATCCGATGCTCTTTGCTGCCGTTGCGATAGGATTCTTCCAGATTTTCAAGCAGGCTGTTTTCCAGTTGGTCTCGCAAAAACCGAAGTTTTTCCGCTTCCTTTTGCATTTCAGCGCCAGCAATATCGGCAGCCTTGCCGAAGCCCACTATTCCTGGAACGTTTAATGTGCCCGACCGCAAGCCGCCTTCGTGGCCGCCCCCTACGATTTGAGGGCTTAGCTTTACGCGGGGACCTTTTCGACTGACAAATAAGGCACCCACGCCTTTGGGTCCGTACATTTTGTGGGCCGAAAAGGCCATCAACTGAACTCCGACTTCTTTTGGCTTAACCGGAATTTTACCGACGGCTTGAGTGGCATCACTAAAAAAAAGGACTTTTTTGCTGGCGCAAATTTCGCCGATTTCACGGATGGGTTGGAGCACGCCGGTTTCATTGTTCGCCCACATCACTGCCACGAGGACCGTTTGAGGCTTGATGGCTGCCTCTAATTCATACAAATCAATCAGTCCGTCTTCGTCCACCCCCAAATAAGTCACTTCGCCGCCCAATTTTTCAATTTTCCGGAAAGTATCTAATACCGCTTTGTGTTCAGTTTTCAACGTAATGAAGTGGTTTCCCTTGCGGGCATACATTTCAAAGATACCCCGCAGGGCGAGATTATCGGATTCTGTGGCACCGGAAGTGAAGACAATTTCTTTGGGCTCGGCGCCAATTAAATCGGCGATTCGCTTGCGGGCTTGGTCCACGGCTTCCTCCGCCTCCCAACCGAACGGATGGCTGCGGCTGGCCGCATTGCCGGGCAGGTCGTGGAAATAGGGCAGCATCGCTTCCAACACCCGCGGGTCAACGGGAGTGGTTGCATTGTAGTCGAGATATATTCGTTCGTTCGGCATGTTTTGTTTTAAAAAGGAATTGGTTTACTGGATTCAATTGCTTCCCAAAAGTAACAGGTTTTGGGTTTTTAAGTTGAAAATTTTTTCTGTCAGAATCAGGGTTTTCAGGATAAAAGGATTCAAGGGATTGTAAATCGGTTAAAAATATTGGAGAAACTCGATGCTACTCTCCAAGTAGCTCAATCAATGGAAAATAATTAAAAAACATCGAGAAACGGTTTTCAAACGACCCAAGTTCCGATATGGACCCTTCAATGAGACCTTCGTTTCTTTTTCAATCGTTCATTATGCCGGCGGATGCGCTCTGACTTTTTATTTCTCCGGTGATTTCGACGGGGGTTTACGTTGTGTCTTTGGGGATGGTTCATTCGGAATAAATCGCGCAGCTTGTCAAAGAACGGTTCAGCTTGTTCTTCCTCCCCGAAAAGCGATGGTATCTGTGAACGATCCTCCAAAAAGGGGGGACAATCCATCATCGCCAGCAGGCTGCTGTCGGGTTCGGGAAATTCCAGGCGTTTCCATTTTTTGAAAGCGGGGTCGCGGTAAAGTTTTTTCATAAACCTGCCCCATATGGGTAGTGCGGAATTCGAGCCTTGCCCCAAACGCATCGAACGAAAGTGAACTTTTGGAGATTCGGCGCCGACCCAAGCACCGGCCACCAAATTTGGCGTAAAGCCAATAAACCATCCGTCCGACTGATTCTGCGTGGTGCCCGTTTTGCCGGCAATTTGATTGTATAGCCGAAATTGGTAACGCAAGCGTTTCGCCGTGCCGCTATCCACCACAGAACGCAACATTCTGACAAGCATGTCAGAATTTTCCACTGACAAAACCCGTTCAAACCGAGCCGTGTCGGGGGGTTCGAATTTAACCAGGGTTTTCCCGTCGCTCGTTTCAATTCGCTTGAGGTAAAAGAGCTCTGGACGGCGGCCCCGGTTGGCAAAGGTCCCGTACACCTGCACCATTTCGTAAAGCGAAGCGTCCATCGTGCCCAAACAAATAGAAGGGACGGAAGGAATGCTACCCTCGATACCCAAATCCGCTGCAAGGAGCTTCACCGAATCAATGCCCGCGCGAAGCATGATATCAACCGTGACGGCATTGACGGAATGGCTCAATCCTCCTTCCATCGAGTAAACGCCACCGTATTTGCCATCGGAATTCTTCGGTTGCCAGTTGTCGTACTGAGTGTAAACGGTGTGAAAATTGTCAATGTAATCGCAGGGCGGGATACCCTCCTGAAGCGCTTTGGCATACACCACCGGCTTGAAAACAGAACCAACCTGCCGCCTCGACAACACGTGGTCATATTGAAAATAGCGATGTCCGATGCCACCTATCCAAACCCTTATTTTGCCGCTTTGCGGTTCTACCGCCAGGAAACCGGCATTCAATATGGAAAGGTAGTATTTCAGTGAATCCAACGGTGACAGCAGGGTATCTATTTCACCTCCATCTTTCCAATCAAAGAGGGTCATCCGTTCGGGTTGGCCGAAATTATCATCAATCATTTTGCTTGACCACCCCTTTGTTTTCAACCATTTATACCGCTCAGACCCTTCCTTAGCCTGCCGCAGCAGGCGACGCCCTCCATATGCTTTGCTGCCTTTCCAATCGGCGAAAAAAGACTTCTGCAGGTTTGCCACTTGTTCCCGCATCGCCTCTTCGGCATATTGCTGCATTTTGGCATCGATGGTCGTGAAGATTTTTAAACCGTCCCGGTACAGGTCGTAGGGGCTGCCATCGGACTTTTGGTAGTTTTTCAATAAGGCATCCAACTCCACCCGAAGGTGTTCCCGAAAATAAGTCCCCAAACCCCGATGGTCGCCTTCCCGAAAATATTTCAAATCGATGGGTTTCATTTTTAAGGAATCGAAAACCTCCGCTTCCAGGTAGCCGTACTTTACCATCTGCCGCAGCACTGTATTGCGGCGAAGCAAGGACCTCTGCGGATGTTTCAAAGGGTTGTAGGTCGAAGTCGCCTTCAGCATTCCCACAAGTACCGCCGCCTCTTCCACCTTGATGTCTTTGGGCGAGGTGTTGAAAAATCGTTGTGCAGCCACTTTCACACCAAAAATGTTCTCGCTGAACGGAACCGTATTGAGGTATAAATCGAGCAATTCTTCCTTTGAATAAAGGCGCTCTAACCGCCTTGCGACAATCATCTCTTTTACCTTTGCTATGGGAATGGTAAAGAGTTGAAATCGTTGACGGGGGTAAAGGTTTTTCGCCAATTGCTGACTCAGAGTACTGCCTCCCCCACCCGATTCGTCACTCAACAAAACCGTCCGGAAAAAAACTCGGAATGCTGCCCGAATGTCGATTCCGCTGTGGTCAAAAAAGCGGGCGTCTTCGGTGGCAATCAATGCATTGATGATGTTGGGAGAAATATCTTCAAAGTCGGCATTGACCCGGTTTTCGATAAAATATTTTCCAAGCAAGACGCCATCTTCTGCATAAACCTCCGAAGCGACGCTATTTTGAATGGCCCTTAAATCGGGATAGCCCGGCAATTTTCCAAACGCGCCCCAATAAACTAGCAGGCTGAACGAGAAAAGAAAAAAGAAAGCGGCAAACCCTGCTAAAGCGCTGATTTTCAAACCAAAAGTCGTTCTGGGATGTTTTCCCCGAAAGGAAACATACCGCAGTTTCAGCGGCTTGAGTTGTATTTTCAACCACTGCCCTTTTTCGAGCCAGAATTCTTTTTGGATGAGTTTTTTGATACCTACCATGTTTTGGAAAAATCAACCGAAAGTACATAAACGAGCAGAAAAAGTCATTGTTTGACAGAAGTTTAACTTTGCCCTTTGTCAGAACGGGGATTTCCCGGATTTTTTGATTTCCCGGTTTCTAAATCCTGTAAATCCTCCAATCCTGAGAATCTTGATTCTGACAGTTTGAAACTTGAAAAACAGCTTATTTTTAAAAACCGAACAATTTACCCGACCCTCCCGATATGAATTATTGGCAATTCTTTACCGATTGGGCGCTGGATATTGGAGCGCAGTATGGCGTAAATCCCATAATTTTCGCCTTGCTCTACTTCGGAACGATACCTCTTTCTCTGCTATCTTTTGCATTCGTCGCTAAGAATTATAGGGACCATAAGTCCATCACCCTGCCCCTTTCAGTTGCCTTCGTTTGTTATATTGGAACCTACGTTTATCTGTTTATTTCGGGTAAGAATATCCCCTTTTCGGTTTATTTGATAATCTTTGCAATGCTTCTTTACGGGGGAACCGCCTTTTTGAAAAAAGTAAAAAAATTTAGAATTGAAAATAAATAGCCCCTCGCTCCTTCACGCCTCACAAACACTTTGTTATGACTACAGAAACGAACTTGAACCAGCTTCTCTTTTTTGGTGCACTAGGTTTCCTTGCTTCCATTTTCGTGGGAATGGGCGAATTTTTGGTGCATTTCTCCAGCGCCCCGTTCGATGCTGACATCCCCTATTCGTACTTTCTGAATATCCCAGAAAATCGACTGATTATTGGGCATTTCCTCATTGTTCCTTTTATCCCCCTGTACATTTTCGGCTATTGGCACATCTACCTTGCCTTGAAGGCAGGCGATAAAAGATTAGCGGAGGCGGTCATTGTTTTGGGTGTCTTTGCCTTCGTCATCGGCGGCATTTGGGTGGGTTCGAGGGCAAATTTGGGCATGTTGGTAAAAGCCAAAGCCACGGGAGAAGCCCCCGAATTGTTCGATAACCTACTCACTTCCTACGGTTTGCTTTTGGAAAGATTGGTGGAAATACTTCGGGTCATCGTTTTGCTCATCTCCATATGTTTCGTGTGGGCCATTTTAAAAGGCGGCACCCTTTACCCCAAATGGATGGCTTTCTTCAACCCGATTCTGTTGTTGGCTATTGTGGCAATGCTCTTTTTCAACCTCCCATCGGTGGGCCGTTTTTTAATGCCGACGGGGATGAACGTTGCCCATTTTGTTCTTTTCCTGGTCTCTATGTTCGCCCTTTCCGGCAGCAGGCGAACCTAGATGGCCATTGGTCATTGAGGAAAAAGAGTGGGGATTATTTCCAATTTTGAGGGCATTAAAATTTGCAAACTGCCCACTGCAAACTGCCTACTGGTTTAGCTTTTCCTTCCGGTAAATTTTCCATTACGCCAATACGCCAAAAGACTAATAGTGGTCAAAATGCCGACGGCATAATAAACAAATGTGGGAATGGGAACGGGGTCGCCGGCTGCATATGAATGCAAGCCGGAAAGGTAATAATTGACCGCAAAATAGGTCATCATGACGGTCGCCAAGCCGAATAAGGAAGCCACATTAAACGCATATTGCCCTCTCAGACCGGGAATGAATCGCATGTGAAGGATAAAAGCATAGACCAAAACCGTGACCAAAGCCCAGGTCTCTTTGGCATCCCATCCCCAATATCTTCCCCAGGATTCATTGGCCCAAACGCCGCCGAGATAGGTGCCGATGCTTACCATAAACAACCCTCCGATGAGGGTCATTTCGCTGATTTGAGTCATTTCTTTTAAAATGCGATTTACATTTTTGGTATTTTTCTGATTTCGAAAAATCATAAATATCAAATTGAGCAGGCCGATAATGGCTCCCAACATTAAAAACCCATAACTTCCCGCCTCCATCGAGACGTGGATGGTTAGCCAATAGGATTTTAGTACCGGAACCAAAGGAGTAATTTCGGGGTCAAGCCAACTCAGACCAGCCACCATCAAAATGGTGGAAGCTAGCACACAGGTGGCAGCGAGACCGCCCAGTGATTTTCTGCCAAAAATCAGACCCGCCAAAACGGTAGTAAAAGCAATATAAATTAAGGATTCATAGCCATTACTCCAGGGCGCCCTTCCCGAAACGTACCACCTCAAACCCAAACCTAAAGTGTGCATGACAAAACTTATCGCAAAAAGCCCCAAAGCAATTTTGGAAGGTAGTTTCAAATTGAGACTGGGCTTGAAAACGGAGGTAAATAGCAAGGTCAAAAATAAAAGCCCCAATAAACCGTACATCTTCCCCAACCTGCTGAAAATATTTAGCTTATTCAGCAACAATTCGACATTTATTTTCTTTTCTGAAGGCATAATGGCTCCTTCAATTTTTCGCTGGTATTGTCGCAATTCATCGATTAATTGATTGGCCAAATTCCAGTCATTTTCCTGGAATGCCGTTTGAAGAGAAGACATGTAGGCGGAATAGAATTTCTTGGGAAAACTGGCTTCGCCATTGGGATGGTTTTGATGGGCTTTCTCCTCAAAGGGAGATTCCCATGCATGGTTTACATCTCCTTCAACGGGAAATACTTTTAGAAAACGCCCCGAAAACACCATGTTGCAAATATTCACCTTTTCATCCAACTTCATCATTTCTTTATCAAAAACGTCCCTATCTTTTTTGGCAGTGGCATACGCTTTTTTGACATAATTCTGCAATTTATATTGCCCATTCTCATCAAAGAAATCTTCGTACGAAGCCAAATTTCCCTGAGTGGGTATCAATTCTTTGGTCTTTTTGTGCTTGCCCAATTTGATGAGTGGAATATCATACCAATCTTTGGGGTCGGCTGCCATGCTCAAAACAATTTGTTCTGCCGTAAGTCCATAGAGGGTCTCTTTTCTCGAAAGTTTCCTTAAAATTTCACTGGCGTAAGTATTCATCGGTTTCATCCTTCCCCTGTTGTCTTGCATTATTAGACGCCCAAATTTCGAGGCATGCTCAATACTGACAGCATTTAAATGACTCACCAAGGGAGTATTGGCCAAAGCCGGCTGGGAGAAAGCCGTGAAAAGTCCTATAAAAATCGTGGCGAGAATTTTTTCGGCTTGCCGCATATTTTTTAAATTTTCTGCTAATTTTCTGAAACGGCTTTTTTTACTAAAGAGCGTCAGTAACATGCCCAAGGTCAAAATAGCGTATCCCAAATACGAAATCCAAGTCCCCAGCGAGTCGTGGTTTACGCTGAGATAAGAGCCCAATTCGTCCTGGTCGAAGGAAGATTGAAAAAAGCGGTAGCCGTCATAATCCAAAATGTGGTTCATGTATATCCTTTGATCTCTTTCCAGGTTCGTTCGGGGGTCGGTC
>CAZJYF010000100.1:0-10140 GCA_964549665.1 uncultured Saprospiraceae bacterium | reverse complement strand
GTTTCTGTGCAGATGGAAGGCATTTGCAAAATGCCTTCCATTTTGCCATCCTGGAAAACCAAAAATCCCGAAAATCCTGATTCTGACAAAAAGAAAAAACTGTCAGAATCGGGATTTACAGGATTCAAGGATTTGCAGGATTGGGAAACAGCGAAATCCAATAATCCGTGGACATCCGCGATTCGGACAGTTTCCGTGCAGAAAGAAGGAATTTTCAAAATGCCTTCCATTTTGATATCCTGAAAATCCAAAAATCCCGAAAATCCTGATTCTGACAAAAAAGAAAAAGCCTGCCCGAATTGCTTCGGACAGGCTTTTTTCTTTCTCTGGATAATTACAACGAAGAACGATTAATGCGAAATTACCAATCGCTTGGTCACCACATTTTCTTCATCGGAAATAACCACGAGGTACAGACCATTGGCCAAGCCATTAAGCTTTAATTCCACGTCGCCGCTTTGGGCGCCGGGGAGGTTGCGTGCAAAAATGGTTTGACCCAAATTATTGGACAGTCTGATATTCAGGTCGGTCGATTCGGAAAAATTGTAGGAGAGGATGGTCAAATCCGAAGCTGGGTTCGGGTGCATCTTCAATCCTTTCTGAAATTCCGTCTCGGCGACTGCTGTAGCGGTTATTTGTTCCACTTCGAGGCAGAATTGACCGGTGGAAAGTGCACCGTTGAAATTAAACCCGTCAACCATAACCCAATACTCAACACCTATTTCTGTTGGGAAGGCAGTGAAGCCGGAGAAGAAATTTCCACTGGAAGCGTTATCGCTGTCCTCATTACAATCCACTGGCGTAAGGTCTCCGCAAGTACCTGAATAAATGGACATTTGGGTATCTCCGTCAGCAATGTAGTCCGCGTCGCTGGCACCACATTGCTGCGTTTCAATCCGGTAGGTTTCTCCGTCACCAACGAAGGAGAACCACAGCGTATTTTCAAGGGAAGGCGCAGAACCACCTCCGTCGGGTTCACCATAACATTCCCACCCGGCGGCCGGGTCAGAAGGAATTGTCGATGCATTGGTGTTGTCCACTAAACCCGAATTAACTACGTTACCAACGCCTTGACCAAATAAACCACTAACATCGTTGGCTGTTCCACAAACATTGCCTGCAGGGGCCGGTGGCAATACCCTGAAGAAGACATCATCTACATAATAGAGGTTGCCGGTGTTTCCAAAGAAGTCTACGGCGCCTAATTGAATGATACCGGTTGTACCAAAAGCGATATAGCTAAACGGCCAAGAAAATACTTCTACACCATCGATGGCCAAGGTAGCCATGTCATTGTCCATGTCAATGAAATGCTGAACATGAATCCAAGTATCCTGCGGATAGGTGAAGGCAGCAGCATCACCGCCACCAGCATCCATCGTTCCGGTTCCCCCATCATTGAAGAATATCTGCATGGCAAACTCATTACCCGGGTCGTCTTGCACTTTCTGGATGTTGTAGTAACCGGAATTCCCGGCAGGTACATACATATACCAGTCCAGGAGGTAGTTGCCGGAAGTGCTATCGCCCAATCGAAGGAGCAGGTCATCTCCACCCGCTTCTGATATCTCGATAGATTGAGTGCCACTGAGTGCCTGTACATCGCTGATAACCGCATCATCACCTGCTCCATCTACTTGTCCCCAGGGAATCCAGGTCGCTGATTGCGGTCCGATATCGGCACCCAGGGTGAATCCTTCAAAATCTTCGCAAATGATCGCAGTCGGATCGGCACAGCCGGGAGGCGGGCATGCATCACAAGAAGTGAAGCACACGACCGGAAGGGAAACGTCATTCACCTCATTGACTTCGACAAAGCGGTTAAATCCGCCAAAACCGTCGTCTATGCCGCAGGCAGCCAAATCGCCACTTGCTTCCCAGCCGTCGGGTCCATTGAGGTATTTCCACTGCACTTGGTCGCCGGCAGTGATGGTCGCCGTAAATGACCAGGTGTCGTCACCATTGTCGGTCATGGCTTCCTGGGACCAACCGGTGAACGAACCGGCGATAAATACACCGCCTGGATCGACGGTTTGTTGAGACATATCTACATTAAAGGTTACATTGATAAGTGGCAATTCGCCCAGGCTGAGATTGAAATCAAAACCCGTGGCATCCCAACGGTCATCGAAGTAAATAAGATATTCCGTACCTGCCCTTGCCACGATGGTCAAATCGGAAGCCCAGGCGTTTCCATCGCCGAGGTCACAGGCGTCGTCGTTTACATCGACCAACACCAATTCATTCCGGCAGCCCGTTAAAATAGCCAAGCGTGTATCCACGCCACCAAAACAAGAGTTGGCATTTAAGGCGCCATCATTCGGTGGGGTGTAGGAAAACCAGGCAGCACCCGTTGCATCCGCCAGAACAGCGTGTGTTCCGGTTATGGCGACGATATTGGTGGTGCCGGTGTCAATAACAACCGCAGTCGAAACATCCTCTGTCGGTGCGACTGCCGGAGATATCAGGTTGCCGGAAACGCCACCGCCGAGCTCTGCCCGGATGGTTTGGCAGGAGTTATAACTGATAAATAATGCGGGGATGTCCAAAGCACAACCATCATTGCCACCCATGATGATCACATCATCGGGGGCATCCACGTTGTTATTGCAAACCACTACAGCAATGGCTCCTGCGGCTTGCGCGTTTAATGCTTTTTGCGTAAAAGCACAGGCGCCCCGGTCAATTAGGGCAATCATTCCGGTCAGGTCATTGGCGATCGGGTCGCATCCATTTGTTACACCGGAGCCATCGTCAGCCATCATCAAATCGCCGGATATTTGGTCTCCTGCAAGGGGCCCGAAAGCCGCCTGTAAGGCTTCGTACCTACCTGCAATTGAAGCAGGTGCCGTCACATCTACAAAGGTGTCAAAACAGGCATCACAGGAACTAAAGCAGACGAGCGGCAAGTTAATATCTACCAGGGAGTTGAGGTCTGCCAATCTGTTAAATCCACCAAAGCCATCATCGATTCCGCAGGCAGCCAAATCGCCACTTGGCTCCCAGCCATCAGGACCATTCAGGAATTTATACTGAACTCCTCCTTCGGCTGAAGCAGTGATGGAAGCTGTGAGCGACCAAGTGCCGTTGCCATTATCCGTCATGGCTTCCTGCGACCAGCCGTTGAACGAACCGGCGATGAAAACGCCACCCGGATCAACCGTTTCGGAACCCATGTCTACATTGAATGTGACGTTAATAGCGGGGGCAGCATCGAGGCTCACGTGAAAGTCAAAACCACTGGCATCCCAGCGGTCGTCCCAAACGATGAGGTATTCGGTTCCACCTGACACTAAACCCGATAATTGGGAAGCCCATTCGTTTCCGTCGCCCAAGTCGCAGGCGTCGTCGTTCATGTCAATTAGCGTCAATCCGGAACCCCGGCATCCGGTAAATATACCAAGCCGTGTATCAATTCCGCCAAAACAGGAATTCACATCTGCCAAGCCATCATTCGGAGGGGTGAACGAAAACCAAGCTGCTGCCGAAGCATCTGCATCGATGGTAGTACCCGCACCAGTGATGGTGTCGATGTGAGTGGTGCCGGTGTCGATGGCGATAGCGGTTGAAAAATCTTCTCCCGCAGCCGGGGTAGTTCCGATGATGCCACCCATGATTCCGGTTTCCACGCGGATGGTCTGGCAATCGTTATAACTGAGCATCACGGCGGGAATTCCCAGGGCGCAACCGTCGTCGCCTCCCAAGGTAATCACGTTATCGGGATTATCGGTGTCGTTATTGCAAACGACAACTGCCATAGCACCGGCAGCTTGCGCGTTTAATGCTTTCTGTGTAAAAGCGCAGGCGCCCCGGTCAATTAAAGCAATCATTCCAGTCAAGTCGTTGGTGATTGGGTCGCAACCATTGGTTACCCCTGTACCATCGTCTGAAAACATCATCGGACCGGCGATCGCATCACCGGCGAGTGGACCGAAGGCTGCTTCAATGCCGCTGTAATCCCCTGCGATGGAAGCAGGTGCCGTTATTTGGACGGTAACCGGTGCTTGTGCGAGAAGGAATGAACTTGCCATCAAAAAAACGGCAAGGGTTAGGAACTTACATAAGTAGTTTTTTAGCATAACTTAAAATTTTAGTTAAAAAATTAATAATGAAAAAAATGATTGCGGTTGAGTCCGCATGGGAAAAGTGATTAAATAAAGTCGGTCACGGCTAACTTAATTGGTCTTTGTTATCACCTAAATGAAAAATATGTCGTTGATACAAAATCGGGTAAAAGGTGCAAAACCAGAACGATAAAATTTGCCCACCAAAAGGAAACAATTGGCGGGTGAACAGCCGGGATGGTGACTCAATTTTGCCACCGTTCTTAAGAAGAGCTGAGAATTTTTTCAATTCAAGTCGAAAATTAGTCAAATGTCTAAAAAAAGTTTAATAATCTGCTTAGAGATTTCAAAATCGGATCATTTTTTTTAGTTCGCAATTTTAATAGGGCGGAAAAAGTTAGGGTGTAACTTCGAGTTTCGACCTAACTTGGAATCATTGCTTTTCTTCTGTCACCAATTTTAAAAAGACACCATTCGTCCATCCAAAACCATCCTGCACCGGGTATTCGCCTCCGCCTGCTTCTAAATGAATGTCCTGCACATTGTATTTTTCTACCATTTTACCGGTATTTTTAAAAACCCTGGCATTCAGGTCAGTCCATCGTTTTTTTATCCTATCGGCTAAGTTGGTATAGCCGTAATTTCGCAATCCTTTGATGCACATCCATTGCAAGGGCGCCCATCCGTTGGGTGCGTCCCATTGTTGACCGGTATTTTTTAAAGTAGTCAAAACCCCTCCCGGCCGCAAAAAATCTTCCTGAATGACCGCCGCAACACCGGCAGCCTGTTCGGGAGAAGCAATATTGAAAAACAAGGGGTAAACGCCCGCTAAGGAAGGGATGTAGGTCGGTTCCCCTACCGCATAATCAAAGTCCAGGTAATAGTGCGCAGGGGCAAACCAATTGTACCGGTTAATGGCATCTTTTCTTTGTATGGCTTTTTGGCGGAAAAAAGCTGCCCGTTCTTCGTTGCTGTTCAAAAGGTAGCCTTTTGAAATACAGATTTCGAGATTGTAGAGCAAGGAATTCAAATCAGGGGGCAAAATATCGGTAGTGTGAATAGTTGCCAACGATTGCCCATCCTGGAACCAACGGCTGCTAAAATCCCAGCCCGATTCGCAGGCGGCTCGAATGTTTTGATAAATTTCGGCGGCAGGTCGGCCACTGTTTTTGGCGGTTTCTACATCTTCCCGGTAGGATTCCGGGCGAGGCCTTGACCCGTGGTCGTCCCAATAACGGTTCAGTATGGTTCCGTCTCCAAGCCGGACGACCCGGCGGTGGATTGGATTGTTGGCGGAAAGAGAATCGGCGCCTTCCATCCAAAAGGAATACTCCTCCTCCAATTGGGGAAGGTATTTTCGATAAATGGAGTCGCCCTCCATTTCGGCAAGCACGCCTACCATTAGAGAGAAAAAAGGCGGTTGGGAACGACCTAGAAAATAGGTCCGGTTGCCATTTGGAATGTAGTGAATGGAATCGAGAAGGAAGGAAAAATTATTCACCATGTTTTCAATCATCCTAGTCTTTCCGGAGGCTTGCAACCCCAACATGGTGAAATAGCTGTCCCAATAATAAATTTCGCCAAAGCGACCACCTGGCACGATGTACGGATAGGGTAGCGGTATTAAGGTGCCGTTTGTGCTCGCATCGGGTTCCCTCGTCAATACCGGCCAAAGGGAGTTGATGTGCTCCTCCGGGCTTTTTGTGAGGTCGGTTTTGAAATGGGAAGCATAATTTTTTGGCTTTTCGAAATATTGGAGAACAAAATCTTTCAAGTCAAAATCGGCCTTCTTTTTTTGGATTTCGTAGGCCGCCAAAATCTCGTCAGTTGGCAATTTAGGGGTGCAATCAACGAAGGTCTTCCCGTCGGGAAATACCTGCGCCATTTGGACATCCACGAATAAAGAACCATATCGCTCATCGGGCGGGAGATGTTTTTTGGTCTCTAAATGAGCGGAGTGGGTAGGAGTCGGTTGACAAGAAAACAGGAAATAAAAGGGCAGTATCCACAGGAGTTTGAGGGTCTTCATAGAAATGTCTTTAAAGCCGATTTTTCTCTTTGACTGCCAAAAATAATCAGGATATTTTGAATTGAATAATAAAAAAGGAAAATATTACCGATCAAGCGATAAAAACTGTTCAGGCTTTGTCAGTTGGCCGTTAGCAGTCATTCGGGAGTCTTTTCCGACTAATGTGGAACAAAGGCTAAGATTGAGACTTTTTCATCCCACCCTTGGAGTGGTTTGAGTTGTTGAAACGATTTTAATCCCTCATAAATAGTTTAGTCTTTACCCTTTTTCAGTTTAAGTTCACAAAGAAGCGCCTAACAACACTTGTTTATTTTGGGTTTCGGGCAATCCAAAAAAGGAGGTGAATGTAGCGATGGCTGGTGCACGTCACGTCACAACTTTGGAATTAATCAATCAATGGCTGTTGCCAAAGGCATCGAACTACATTGCGAAAAAGGTTATTAGGGTGAATCCAATGGCAAATGCATTTTTGCAATTCCTTCCCAAAGAGTGCGTAATTCCCATGCATGGTACCGTTTTGTTCAGGTATTTTCCCGAAGGGATTGAACATGAATAACTCCGGATCCAATCCGGAGAATTGAATGGGAACGCACGCACAACCGCAAAGCGGTTGAATACTATTCCAAATATTTTTCATCAAGCGCTATTCCGTGATATTCAAGCAGTTCAATAAGTTCTTCTTTAAAGGTTTTATTTTTATGATGTTCCTCCTGGTTTTTTACAAATTCTATCAGACTATCTTTTGCATCTATCGAATAGGTGAAGGCTGCATAACCAACTTGCCTGCCATTAAATCCGGGAAACAGTTTCCTTTCTTTGATTTTGAGCTGGCTACCTTTATGTCTTTAACCAAAGAAGCCAATGCCACAGTTGGATGCAGGTGCGTGGCAATATGAAGATGGTCTTGTACGCCGTTAATACGGTATAAATGACATTTTTTGTTCTTCAAAATGCCCCAGATGTATTTGAAGAGTTCGGGACGCTTTCCCTTGGTCAGGACGGGTTCTCGGCGTTTGGTGCTAAAAACGATTTGATACATAATTTGGGAATAGGTGCTCATTGAACTTGTTTTTGTTCAACCGCTTTGCGGTTGGTGGTTTGCTTTTCTTTTCTGCGGATTGCATCCGGAGTTATTCGAATTCAATCCCTTCGGGATTTTATCAACGCATTTGGCAAAGATTGAGACTTTTTCATCCCACCCTTGGAGTGATTTGAGTTGTTGAAACGTTTTTCTTATCACCTAATTCGTTGAGCCTTTATCCTTTTTCGGTAAACCCGGTTTCGGATTTTAAAACCTGTGTTGGAGATTAAATTCCAAGCGTCCTTCCGAAGTGGAAAGCAAGGGCTTCCAAGCCTTTTTCAGTTTCTCGGACAGCCTGTGCCAGGGTTTCCGGTTTTGTCAGTATTGAAAAGGCAGCCCGAAGACCGATTTCCTCGATTTGTTCGGGGGTGGCTGCCAGGGTTCCGCAAAAGGCGACGACGGGGATTCCATGTTTTTGGGCTTGTTGGGCAATTCCGTGTATGAGCTTTCCCCGCAGGGTTTGCCCGTCAATTTTGCCTTCTCCGGTAATCACTAAATCTGCTCGCTTCAATTGGTTTTCAAAGCGGGTTTGTTCCATCACCATCTCGATGCCGGGACGCAAATTTGCACCGAGAAAAGCCATTGCCCCGGCGCCCATTCCACCTGCAGCCCCGGCACCGGGCACTTGTGAAAAGTCCTTTTGAAAATGCTTTTCTAAAATCCCGGAAAAATGTTTTAGTCCCTCGTCCAATTCTTCGATTTGACCTTTGCTCGCTCCTTTTTGGCGCGCATAGATATGGGCAGCCCCCGATTTCCCGAAAAGGGGATTGTTTACATCGCAAATGACCGTCACCTCGATTTGTTTTTTATCAAATTTCAAATTGGAATCATCGATGGAATAAACCTCCCGGAGGTTCTTTCCGATAGGTTTCAAAATTGCCCCTGCTTTTGATAAAAAACGAAAACCCAGGGCTGCCGCCATCCCCATCCCGGCATCATTGGTGGCGCTTCCTCCGATGCCCAAAAGGATTTTTTGCACCCCCTGACGGATGGCATCCAGAATCAAATCCCCTGTGCCGAAGGTCGTCGTTTCCATCGGGTTGCGCTCCTCCGGCGACAGTAATTGAAGCCCAGAGGCCTGTGCCATTTCAATGAAGGCCGTTTTTCCGTCTCCCGAAATCCCGTAGGTTGCACTTACCGGTCGAAACAAAGGGTCTTTCACGACCACATTTCGGCTACTCCCCTTGCTGTGGTACGTCAAAATTTCTGCCGTCCCCTCCCCTCCGTCTGCCATCGGGAAAAGGATGGTTTGGGTTTTGGCGTCTGCCAATTTCAAGCCTCTTTCGACGGCTTGGCAGACCGCTAACGCTGGCAGGGCATCCTTGAAGGAATCGGAGGCAATTAGGATTTTCATTTTAAATTGTAGCAAGATTAAAAGAATACCGTTTGGATAATTATGATATGCTTAAATAGTGGAGCACATCCCGGGTTGCCAAATGTAATTGAATTTTTTTCCAGTTTGGATTCTATCTGTAAAATGTCTTAATTTTAAGGCAACATTAACTGCATAACCAAAACTATGAGGCCAATCCTATTCCTGCTTTTTTTTATTCCAGCAGTTGGATTTTCCCAGAAAATTCCTCCTAACAATCTGAAATATATTTTTGGAATCACTCAATACCGAAATGAGTTGATAAGTGGCAATCGGGAGGATTTACTTCATTTAAAACTCCTTTTAAAAAAATGGAACAGATTTGAATTGAGTGCGGAAGACCGAGATTTCTTTATTTTTAATGCCTTGTATTTAAAAAGGGAACACTACTCCTTTAAGGCAATTAAAAGAAAGTTTTTGAAATATTTTCCGCACCCTGATTTCGTAAATGCTTTTACGGAAGAAGATTTGGAAATCATGTCCAACAATTCCCACATGATGGATTTGATAAACAGCGGGATTTTGGAATTGGACTATCCTTTCGTAATCGAGCCAGAGACTGATTTTTTTGGGGAAATGGATTTTTATGGATTGGATAATGGAATGAGGGTTGCTGAAATAGGAGCCGGTTCAGGCCAAATTAGTACCTTGGTTGGGATTATTTTTGAAAGAATGCAGATTTTTATTAATGAAAAAGATTTTTTTGCTATTGATTACATCGAGAATAAAATCAAAAATTGTCATAGCTTAAACCCTACCAACAGAATGGTAGTGGTAAAAGGGAAAGCCAAAACCGGAAATTTAGAGGGCTTGGAATTAGATAAAATTTTCATCCGAAATTCCTTTCACCATTTTTCGAAAAAAGAAGCAATGTTGGCGTCCATAAAATTATCTTTAAAGTCAAATGGTGAATTGTTTTTGTTAGAAAATGTGATGGATTTTCATAATGAGGGCGAAAACTATTGTTCACGGGAATTGAAATTAGCAGACATTAAAATGTACTTGCGAAAAGCAGGATTCAGGTTGGTGGGTGATTTAAGGCTTAAATATCACGCAATCATTTTAAAATACGTAATTGATTAGACAGAAAGACGAAATATTTTTGAAAAAAATTCCGCAAAATTTGTGTTGCACATGAAAAACATTTTTCCAACGGTCTTGATAATTTCTATTTGTTCCATCACCCTACGCGCCCAATCTTTTGAAGAAGTCAGCGCCTTGCATGGCATTACTGCCTCTTATGGAACGGGCATTTTTGGTGGCGGCCTCAGCTTTTGTGATTTTAATGGAGATGGGTGGGACGACCTCACCTTTGCCTCACAGAAGGGGGATCCAATAAACTGTGACTGTAAGTTTGTAATTTATTGATTATCAAGGCAGCCCGGAATTCCATGAACTGAATTTTGAATACCCTCAAATTTGAATTAAAAATAAAACCGACAACTTTAACAAAAATAATTTCTTCATTAGCGGGTGGACTCTCCTTTAGGAGTTGGAGGCGAGCGAGGGCAAATGACGATTTTATTTTTTTAACGATCCTTAGTTTTTTTCGGGATGATTGAGGGGGACTTTTCCCCTTCAATTATCCTTCTTT
>CAZJYF010000099.1:0-10143 GCA_964549665.1 uncultured Saprospiraceae bacterium | reverse complement strand
GAGGGGAATCGAAATGAGGTGGTGACTGGGAGTCATCACCTCATTAGCACTTCCATAAGGTAAAGCCCCTGCCCCGGCTTCATAAAATCGTCTTTGCCAAAGGCTAAGTTTCAACCGCTGCCATCTTTCAACACTCCTTCCGTAAACGCCAAAAAATCTCCCAAATGTTTTTCCAGGATATTGCGCACAATATCGAGATTGAGCTCGGCATAATCGTGGATAGCGATATTGCGGAAGACCACCATGGCCCGCATACGGGCAGCGTCTTCGGGATTAATAATTTCAGATTTTTCGAGGAGGTTGAAGCTTTCGCGGCTGTTTTGCGGAATGCCAAGCCGGTGGATGCGGACGAGGTGATTGGCAAGGTCAATCGAAGCTTCGCAAGCTCTTTGGAGGTTCAGGATGATGGCATCCTGTTTGGTGAAGTTGTTCGCCAATTCATGTTCAGCCCCTTTGTATTCCTCTTCGATGCGTTTGAGGCAACGCTCGACCGTGGCACATTTGTTCAGTAAAATATCATCGGTCATTATGAGTAGATTTTCCCTCTTGTTGCAATATCTTTCAGTATTTCCCGACGTTTCAAATTCAACAATTGGTATGCGGAGAGGGTCGTCATTTCAAAAGATTGCCGGAAAAATTCGTCGGCACAAAACAGCAATTGCCCCGTCGTCACTACCTGGAATCGCAGCACCGTGGAGGCGGTCTTCAAATCGATTAAATCCACATCTTTTCCGAGCAGAGAAGCCAGTTCCTGTGCTGTCTCCCATTTTTTAACGGCATCTGCTGCTGCCCCCGGGTGCAGGACGGCAAAGTCGTAGTCGCTGTCTTCTCGGAACAGATTTTTCCCAAGCGGAAGGGCAACGGGAAGCTGCCCCCTGCTGCCGAACAGGTAAATGGCTTTGAGGGGTTGAAACCTTTCATTCAGGCACCGAATGATTTCTATTTTTTGTTGTTCTGTCATAGCAGCTATTTGATTGACACCTGACGAAGGTACGGTTCTTTTGCTTATTATTTTTACATTTGTAGGTCATTATGCTTTTGGAAAATCGATTTTTTGTTCTATAAAAAATGCCATAAAACCCACAATTTTCAGAATGATGGAAATTCATGATGTCCGACAAATAGAAATCTTCCATACCCTCGAAAAAATCGAGCGGATGAATAAGTCCATTGCCTTTCACCGGGCGATTGACAATCCTGATAAGCTTGCTATCGAACAGTACGGGCAAGTGAAAAAGCAACTCGTTGACCAATTGTTGGAATTGTTGGCAGAAATAGATTTGAAACTCCAGGTCGCTGCGGTTTAGGCTTTCAGCTTGGTCCCTGCAGGACGCTTGTTCTTTTTTTCTTACCAAAAATGCTGTGACCACCATTCCAGAAATGCGTCCATCACAAAACGATTATTTGATTTTTTTTCAATGATTTTCAAGCCACAGGCCGGAAATATATACTTTCTTCTTCCTTTTCTAATTTCGAATAAGATACCATATGGCTCTATGAAATTATCAATTTTTTTGACTTTTACAATGTCTTTCCATTGTAATTCAAAATTTTCTGATTCTTGAATTTTTGCTTCAAAAGGAAATATTAATTCTTCTTCTAAAAAATCCAACCATTTATCTAACTGCTCGTCCTCATTTTCCGGCTTGATTCCTTTTAAAACCTTATACTTGATTTTTTGTATCCGTTCAGAATTTTTCATTTTACCAATCTTTTGCAATGTTATCTTGATCGTAATTAGTTCTGCTAATGTTTAAACAAAGCTAATTCCGATACTGATACCGAAAAACAAAACCACCAAAGGCATCATCCAAAACCTGACAGCGTACGTCGAAAAATCAGTAGAAGCAATGTGCGTTTCAAAAGATGAAACCTATGATTTCAGTGAAGTGGAAAGCTTGATGGCAATATAAAAATTGGTCGCTCACTTCCCTCGAAATATTCCCTAATCCGACGAATAGCTTCCTTTACCTAAACGCGTTTTTTTCGCAGGGGCAAAAAGGAGAAGTCAAAGTTTACAATTTGCTGGGGCAAGCCATTTTTGACCTTCCTTTTGATGGTCAGGAGGTTCATTTGGAGTTCGGTTTTTCCAATAAACCCGCCGGGACTTATCTACTGGTAATGGTGACCGATGAAGGGGTTGTCGGGGGGAAGGTTTTGGTGTTGCATTGAAGCCAGATAGCAGGCATTTTCAAAATGCCTGCTATCTTTTCCAGCTTCTACTATTTACTGGGAAAGGCCATTTTTTTCTTTTGCACAGGCTGACTGGAGGTGAAATCTAACCGTACAATTTCAATGAAACCCAAGTGAAAAAAAAAGTTGTAAGTCGTTAAAAAAAAACGAATTACAGCTTTTGGAATTTATCTTTGTAGCCCCGCCAGGACTCGAACCTGGATCTAGAGTTTAGGAAACTCCTATTCTATCCCTTGAACTACGGGGCCTCTAATAAAATGGAACGAGGAATAACAAATCCGGAAAGGATCCTGAGTGCAAATTTAAAACCATTACTCCAGAATGAAAAATCTGATTCATGGCTCAGCAATATTTTTTCAAAATGCTCCGAACTGAATTGACGTAGCCTCCTCCGAAAAGATTGACGTGAACCAGCAAATAGTACAATTGGTAAAGCACTACCCTACCCTCAAAACCCGGTTCCAGGGGAAATTCATTTTCGTAGCTGGCGTAAAATTTTGGGTCAAAACCACCGAACAAACGCGCCATGGCCAAATCCATTTCCCGATGTGCAAAACTCACCGCTGGATCGATTAAAACGGCCTCATTTTTCGGACCAGCCATGAAATTACCGCTCCAAAGGTCGCCGTGGGTCAGGGCAGGAGGTTCGTCGGGGAAGAGCGAGGTTGTCTTTCGAAATAGCCTTTCAAATTGTTTGTTATCAGATACTTGCAGCCTGTTTAGGCGATTCGCCAGTTCCATTTGAGGTTGAAGGCGTTCCTCAATGTAAAAACTGGCCCAGTCATCCTTCCGATGATTACTTTGCGGCAATGCGCCGATAAAATTATCGTGGTCCAATCCAAATTGTTCATCTGACACGCGATGAAATTGGGCAAGTCCCCTTCCAAAATCTTCCCAAAAAGAGGCAGTTTGATTCCCGCGTTCGATGAATTCAAGCAATAAAAAAGACAGAGTTCCTTCCCTTCCAAAACCAAGCACTCTTGGGATTTTAAAAATACCCGGGCCAGCAAGAAGTTTCAACCCTTTTGCTTCTGTTTGAAACATAGTTTCGGCCCCCTTACCGGAATTCATTTTCAGGAAATAGTTCCCCTTTTTCGTTTCCAGGAGTCGCGATTCGTTGATATCACCGCCACCGATGTGCTTGACGGATTGGATATCCGCACCGAGTATTTCGCTGCACCGGGTCTGAATATCATGGGTCAGGCTGTACAAGGCTACAAGCGATTTTGATTGATGAGTTGCAGCAATTCATCCCGGTAATTCTTTCCGATTGGCAGGTGTTTCTTTTGACCCTTTTCCGTTATTTCCACCATATTGCCAATTACTGCTTCGATCTTTTCGATGCCGACGATGTAGGATCGGTGAATTCGTTTAAACAATTTTGACGGCAATTTTTCTTCGAGACTTTTCATCGTTTGCAAAGTGATTACCCGCTTCCCAACTTCCAGACGAATAATGACGTAATCCTTCAAACCTTCGATGTAGATAATGTCGGCGTATTTCACCCGGATGAGCTTTTTGTCGGCTTTGACAAAAATGAAATCTTCGCCCTCGGAACCGTTTGCACCGGCATCTTTTCGTTGCAAATCGATTTGGTCAATCGCCTTATTGACGGCTTTCATAAAGCGTTCCAACGAAATTGGTTTTAAAAGATAATCCAGAGCATCCAATTCAAAACCCTCGATGGCGTAGTTGGGAAAAGCAGTGGTAAAAATGACCAAGGGCGGTTTTGTCAGGCTTTTCAAAAACTCAATCCCAGTCAGTTGGGGCATTTGGATGTCCAAAAACATCAAATCTACGTCTTCATTTAGCAAAGCTTCATTGGCTTCTAAGGCATTGTTGCATCGTTTCACCAAATACAGTTCAGGTATTTTTTCAATGTGCGTCTCCAACACATCGAGTGCCAAAGGTTCGTCGTCAACGATGATGGTTTTAATCATTTCATTAAAAATTTTAGGAGAGTGTCCAAAGTTCTGCCGTAAGAATCCAACACTTACTTGAAAATTATCCAAAGAATGTACAAGTGCAGATTATTGAACAGTCTCAATTATAATTCGCAGTTTGGATGTCGTTCTTCGAAGTTTCAAAACGCCAACCACAAGAACCAACTTCCAACCACACAATACGTTAATTTAATTCAATTTTTAAATCTATTGCATAAGCATCCGGGTTGTCTCGAATGTTCAATTCATATTGGTCTGGATACATTATATCAAGACGACGGCGGACGTTTACCAAACCAATGCCACCACTTCTGCGGTGGGTGGTTTTGGGTAAACTTTGGGGTTTACTGTTTTCAATGAATAAATGAACCATTTGGTTATCCACGATTAAACGAATTTTCACAAACCCCTGTGAAAGATGGTGGTTCAAGCCGTGCTTGAAGCTATTTTCGAGAAAAGGGATGAACATCAAAGGGGCAATTTTTTGGTGACCTACCTCTCCTGTCATGTCGAAATGAATATGCACATTTTCCCCTTGCCGCAGCCGTTCTAGATCGAGATAATTGCGCAAATAATTGACCTCCTTACTCAACTCAACTCTCCGTTCATTGCATTCATAAAGCATATAACGCATCATCTCTGACAACTTGACCACAATCTCCGGTGCTTTGTCAGATTTTTTCAGCGTCAGAGCATACAAATTATTGAGGGTGTTGAACAAAAAATGCGGATTGATTTGCGATTTCAAAAAACGCAATTCGGATTGCATCGTTTTGGTTTGCAATTCTTGCTGTTCGCGCAAATGACGCACCCAATCGCTGATAATTTTAAAAATGGTAGAAGAGCTTGCAACAAAAAAATTCGGCATGAAGGACCAGTTAAGGTCTCGAAGCAAGGCTTCCTGAGCTTCCGGGAAATGTGCAAATTTAAAGTACAAAATTATTTCTTCCAGAGGGGTGATAACCATTGCAGACAGTACCAATAAAACGCTATAACCAATAAATTTTTTTTGGGTTAAATATCTGGGTATCAGATAAATAAAATTAAAATAGACAATCATGCAAAAAAATAGAAGCCTTACGAGGTTGTTGCTCAGGGTGAAAAAAAAAGACCGATTTGACCCCATGAATTCGATAATAGTCAAAATGAAAAGCAATCCCGACCAAAAGAGGACGTGATACACCACTCTGGTAGTAAGAAAATCGTACAATTTTTTGGGCATTATGCCTTTAACAGTAGATTCCATTCGCGTGGCAACGTCTTGGCTCCTCAAAATAGTAGTCTTTGGAAATTTTGGGGGCTAAATAATTATTTTAGAAACCCTGCAATAATCGGAATTTTGACTACTATAGTTGGGATTAATTAGATAAAACTTTAGTTCAACCAGATGAAAAAAATGCCTTTGGGCAATTAGTCCTTCACTTGGACTTCAATCTTTTCTTCGTACTTTTGCAGGCTAAAAATTCGATTGCCGTAGAAATTATTTTGAAATTAATTCCAATGATTTATCTGACCAGAAGAGAACGGTTTAACGCAGCCCACAAATTGTGGGTCGAAGAATGGAGTGCCGAGGAAAATTTCCAGATGTTTGGCAAATGTGCCAATAAAAACTGGCATGGACACAACTACGATTTATTCGTAACGGTGAAAGGCATACCCGACCCGGTGACAGGTCTGCTCATCGATTCCAAAAAGCTTAGCCAAATTATCAAGGAAAGGATACTGGAAACCATTGACCATTCCAACCTGAATCTGGACGTTCCCTTTATTCCCAAAGGGATGCAACCAACCGTGGAAAACCTTGTTTTCGTAATTTGGGAACAATTGGCTCCCCATATTGAAGGTTGTCAATTGCATTGCGTAAAATTATTGGAAACAGAAAATCTTTTTGCAGAATATTACGGAGAATAATCTGAAAAAAAGCCTCTTAAATGCAAGAAATTAAAACAGAAAACAGCCACAGAATCACATCCTCCCAACTCATCGACGAATACCGTTCCATTCTAAAAACAATCGGCGAAGACCCCGAAAGGGAAGGTCTTTTAAAAACACCCAGACGCACGGCCAAAGCCTTGCAATTTCTTACGCAGGGCTATTCTATGGATGCAGAAAAAATTCTGCGGTCTGCCATGTTTAAGGAAAAGTACAGCGAGATGGTGTTGGTGAAAGATATTGAGGTGTATTCGCTTTGTGAACATCACATTTTGCCTTTTTTTGGGAAAGCACACGTCGCTTACATTCCAAATGGTCATATCGTCGGCTTGAGTAAAATTCCACGGGTTGTCGATATTTTTGCAAGGAGGCTGCAAGTGCAGGAACGCTTGACTATTGAAATTTTAAATTGCATTCAAGATACCCTGAGCCCCCTTGGCGTAGCCGTGGTCATCGAAGCCAGTCATCTGTGCATGATGATGCGCGGCGTTCAAAAACAAAATTCTGTGACCACTACCTCTGCCTTCACCGGCGAGTTTAAAAAGGTGGAAACCAGGAATGAATTTCTCAATTTGATTGGTACAAACCTCCACTAGCAGGCAGCAAGTGGTTGACCTTAAATAGTCCGAACCAATCTTTTGCGTTTTATTAATTCGAGAACATACATCAGCAAATTAACCATTCAGCGAATCGACAAACCAACTTTATGAAAGCTTACGTATTTCCGGGACAAGGCGCTCAATTTGTGGGCATGGGAAAGGAAATGTATGAAAGTTCAAATTTGGCGAAAGCCCTTTTTGAACAAGCAAATGAACTTTTGGGCTACCGCATATCGGATGTACTATTTGAAGGCACGGCAGAGGATTTAAAGCAAACGAAAATCACTCAACCTGCGGTTTTTCTTCATTCCATCATCCGGGCAAAAATGGCGGGTGAAAATTTCAAACCAGATGCCGTGGCAGGGCATTCTTTGGGAGAAATTTCAGCCTTGGTAGCGGCAGGATCTCTTGGTTTTGAGGAGGGTTTGAAATTGGTGCAAAAAAGAGCTTTGGCAATGCAGAAGGCTTGTGAAGCTGTGGAAAGTTCGATGGCTGCCATCGTCGGATTGGATGAGATAACCATTGAACAAATATGCTTGGAAATCGATGAAACCGTCGTTCCCGCCAACTACAATTGCCCCGGTCAATTGGTTATCTCTGGTACGGTTAAAGGGATAGAAAAAGCAGTTGAAAAATTGAAAGCAGCCGGCGCGAAACGGGCTATCATTTTGCAAGTAGGAGGGGCCTTCCATTCACCTTTGATGCAACCGGCTAAAGAAGAATTGAAGGCTGCCATTGAAAGAACCCATTTTGAAAAACCGCTTTGCCCCATCTATCAAAATGTCAACGCACTTCCGGAAAGAGAACCCGAAAGAATCCAACAAAACCTGATAGACCAACTTACGGCACCCGTAAAGTGGACTCAAATTATGCAAAATATGATGGCGGATGGAATTAGCGAGTTGGTGGAAGTTGGCGGCAACGGCAAGGTCTTGCGGGGTTTTATCATGCGTCTCGACAGGCGGTTTCCAACTTCGGTTTTATAATTTAAATTTTTTATCAAATTGAACATACCTGGACAGAGTTGCATTTCTTAACCAAAGACCTGATATTTAGGTTTTGAATAGTAAAGGATAAGACTAATTTTATTATGAAAGGCAAGAAAATAAAAACTGGACAAATAATATTAGCAGAACCCTTCATGTTGGATATGAACTTCAAACGGGCGGCTGTATTATTGTGCGAACATGGGGAAGAAGGAAGCATTGGTTTCATCATTAACAAGCAATTAGATATGAGGGTGGACGACCTCATCGCCGATTTCCCTAGTTTTAAATCCGGCGTTTATTTCGGGGGGCCGGTTCAAACTGATACCATTCATTTCGTACACAACGTTGGCGATTTATTGGAAAACAGCATCCAATTGTCGCAAGGTGTCTATTGGGGCGGTGATTTTGAAAAGTTGAAGTTCTTGATCGATTCCAAACTCATCCATCCTCGAAATATTCGTTTTTTCGTTGGATATTCCGGCTGGACCGACGGGCAATTAGCCGATGAAATGGCATTGGGTTCGTGGGTGGTAGCTGATATGGATGCAAATTATATTTTCCGCTCCAAGCCGCAAACCCTCTGGCAAAAAATAATGAATAAGAAAGGCGATGCCTACACCGTAATTGCCCAAATGCCGGACGCAGTGACCTGGAATTAGGAGCAATCTCTGCTATCATCTTTTTTGTCACAGTTCCTTCGGCGCAACTACTTCCACCCACTGTCCCGGAACCCGCGCATTTATCGAATTGTCGTACATCGCCTCGCAACTCACCGTGGGCAGATAATAACGCCCCTGATAGGCCGCATTTAACTGCACGCGATACACCTGGCGGGTATTTTTTCCAATGTCAAAGTAGGAATAAATCCGGTCGTCCCTAATATCCTGGTATTCGGGTTTGGTCGTGTTTGAAAAGTCGGTGAAATTATCCATGCGGGTATTCAGAATTTCCCAGCCCGACGGAAAAATTTGGGTCAAAGCCATCTCCTCGTATCGAATGCCCCTTTTGCCGGGATTTTTGACTGTAACTTCTGCAATGAAGTCACTTCCTTGCGGGATATTTCCAGGATTGATTCGTTCGCCCGTTGTGGTCCTGTAAATGACTTGAATTTGGAGGTCATCGGCGGCGGCAGTTTGGTCGCCAATGGCGGGTTGTCCGGTGAGAATGAGGCGGGCATAGAGTAGGTGGTTGCCGCTGTTTTTGACCGAAATCGTGCGCTTGCCGGAACCAAATTCCACAGGAACTTCGATGCTCATAATGGGGTGGGTGGAGCCTGCATTGACCCATTTTCCGTCGTCGAGGCGATAGGAAAAATCAAATTTCTCGGACAACCCCGACTCCCCGACGAACTTGCCGATGGCTAAGAGGGAATACGCAATGGTTTGGGTGCTGTACCACCGGTTTTGACTCAGCTTTTCCGAAAGTTGTCGCGTCAAACCGGCGGCGGCTTTATTTTCTCCCATCAGTACAAGGGATTCCAAAATCATAGCCTCGTCGCGCAAGCCGGAGCCATACGAATAAGCCATTTCAGCATAGGAGTCCACTTTTGTCGGGCGGTTTTTGATGAGTTCCTTAGCTACTTCCTGTTTGCCCAATAAGGCATAGGCTGCCGCCAAACGCCAACTCGCCTGGATGCCAAGATTTTTCATTTCGCGCAAGCGATTCATTCCTCCAAGATCAGGTGACTTTGCTAAGGCAAGGGTAAATAAACGATAGGCTTGTGCCAGTTGAGAAAATTTGTGATAGGGCAGGTTTTCATATCTGTCAGGCCCGGCTGGTTGCCAATGCCGGGCAGTCTTTTTTTGGTTTTTCACCAAACGGTCTAACAGGGAGGAGGGGACAGAATAACCGAGTGCTTGTGCCTCCAGTAAGAAATGCAGCCCGTAGGTAGTGCCCCAATTGGAATAACTGCCCCCCGGCCAATAGGTGAGGCCTCCGTTTGGCAATTGAAAATATTTGAGTCGTTCGATAGTAGCCTCGATATTTCGGGGAATGCGTTCCTTTTGCCCTTCGTCCAGTTCCATCAGCTTATCCACATACAGTTGCGGAAAGCCGGAAGAAATCGTTTGCTCGACGCAGCCATGAGGGTATTGAATGAGAAAATTCAATCGCTTTCCCAGGTCAATGGGAGGGATATTGGAAACTTCGAGCAAAGCTCTATTCGTTCCGCGGATGCTCAAAGGCTGAAAGGCTTGCGACCAATTATCGTCTCTTTCCATGATGCCTGCGAAGACATTGGTGACGTAGGGATTGGGATTCCGAATATCGAGTTCAATTTCCTGGGTGACTGTTTCACCTCCTCCTCTGGCGGAAACTTTGAATTTGGCAATGCCGATTTCTCTTTTCACCTTTAAATCAAAATGCACCAAATCGTCTCCTGGTTTGGTGAAATTCAGTGTTCTGGAACCGCCACCGATTATCTCCACCAACCCGCTGCTTTCTTCGATTGTCACCGTCACTCTCTTTACTTTTTTTTCCATGGCAAAA